>DAINSR010000192.1:0-4951 GCA_036741255.1 Flavobacterium sp. | reverse complement strand
TTTCCTCCTAAAGTTTCTACTACGGTCAAACGACCCTTGTTGCCGTCTTGCATGGTGTCATTAATAACTGATAATAATAATTTAGGTTGTACTCCTGGAACTGCAACACTTCTTTCCACTACATTTTTAGCTAGTTCCGACATTTGTTGTAAGGAATGTTCGAAAACAGGTTGTTGTTTGGTTCCAAAAAAAATCCAAACTGCATTGTTCGTGAAAATCTCCCGATGCAATTTTATCCAGTAGTTGATAACAAAATAAACACTTTTTACTCATTTTCGTTCTGTATTGGTTGCACACTTACGGCTCCTATGCAATTTTGACAACATGCTAATAATAATCCCATACGATCATTGGGATTGATTTTCCAATTTTTTGAAGCAATGTCTAATAACCAACCCTCTGGAATTAAACCTTCGAAAAAAGGAAATAATCTTTTATCTGCATAGGGTTTACTACTCACAGGCATGGTTAATGAAATTGACTCTTTTGGATGTTCGGCTATGTATTTTTCATCGTATTGAAAAACATAATCGCCATCATTTGTTTCCGTTAGGATTCCAGCTATAGCTTCTTTGTAATAAATGTTGGCTCTCCTCATGCTACTTACTCGTTATTTTTTGTTAGTTCTCTCGCATTAACTGGAGCTAGCGTATGCCCAAACATTTTAAGGACCTGATTAACCTTTTCCAGATTCAAGTTCTCTTTGCCTTGCTCTATTTTTCGAATAACGGTTAGTGCAACCCCAGCACGTTCTGCAAACTCTTCTTGGGTTAGTTTAACTTCGTTTCTTTTTGTTTTAACAAAATTAGCTAATGTTGTCATGATTATATGCTTTTACATCGATTCTAAACAAATATAGTAAGTTATATGTGAAAACATATAAAATTAATTCATTTTTATTTTTTATATGCAAATACATATAACTATTTCTATTTAGGAATTGAGACAAAATAGGTCAAATGTGTCTAAAAATTTCATTTGGTATTGCACATTAGTACAGGAACAAAATAATTTAGTTGATAAATACGGTAGTCATTTAGGCTATCTTATTTTGAACGATGGTAGAGTTTTAAATGAAATTATGATAAAAGAAGGCTATGCAAAGCCATATAACGAGGGTTTTCTGTGAAATGCTTCATTGTATCAAGAATGGAATTTACAAGCTAAAAACAGCTTAAAAGGCTTGTATTCTTTGGTAAATAGATTTTAAATTGATTGTGGGCTAAATGTGGGCTAAGACTAGAAATAAAAAACCCTAACTAATTGATTATCAATTGTTAGGGTTTTAATTATGCGGAGAAAGAGGGATTCGAACCCCCGGACCTGTTACAGTCAACAGTTTTCAAGACTGCCGCAATCGACCACTCTGCCATTTCTCCAAAAATCTCAAAATTGGTCTGCAAATATATAATCATTTTTTATTAATACAAACCTTTTTGTAGATATTTTTAGCCTGGTAGATTCAAACAGTAAATACAACTTTACGGTTTATAAAATTATAAAAAATGTCTACTGGTTTATTCAAATTTTAGAACAATAATCTGGACTATTTCTTTGAATTGTGGATTTTATGCTGTGCTTAAAGAAAGTTGAGCTTTTTTTATAAACATAAAAATATTTTATTTTAATACAGCTTCAGGAACAAGTTTACTCACATCGCCACCATTTCTTAACACATCTCTAACAATGCTTGAGGAAATGTATGACGTTCTAGCGGCTGTTAATAAAAAAACTGTTTCAATTTTAGACATTGTTCTATTAGCATGAGCAATTGCCTTTTCAAACTCAAAATCGGCTGGGTTCCTTAATCCTCTTAAAATAAAAGTAGCTTTTTCTTTCTTGCACAAATCTATGGTTAAGCCCGTGTAAGTAATAACTTTTACCTTTGGCTCTTGTGTAAAAGATTCATTAATAAAACGAATTCTATCTTCAAGGGAAAACATATATTTTTTTTCTGCATTAATACCTATAGCAACAATTACTTCGTCAAATAAAGAAATACCTCTTTTAATAATATCAAAATGCCCATTTGTAATGGGGTCAAACGAACCCGGAAAAATTGCTCTTTTCAACATGACACTTTATTTTTTTTAGGATTTATATTTAAAATTTTGCTAAAAATTATTATCGTTTCCAGATAGGTTTTTTTAAAAACGCTAATTTAATTTCGTTATCAAGTAAATCACTCATAGAAATACCCGAAAATGCTGCTTGTTGTGGAAAAATACTTTGTGGACTCAACCCAGGATTAGTGTTAATTTCAATAAAATAAGGTTCATTGTCCACAATAATATATTCAGCCCTAGAAAAACCAGTCATTCCAAGGCACTCATATACCTTTATAGCCGTTTCTGTTACTTTTTTAGTGGTGTTATTGTCTATTCGAGCAGGTGTTATTTCTTCAGATTTGCCTAAATATTTTGCTTCGTAATCAAAAAAAGCATTGTGTGAAACTATTTCTGTGATGCCTAAAACGGTAGTTTTATCATTATATTTTAGTACTCCAACAGAAACTTCAACTCCGTCTAAGAATCTTTCTAATAAAATATCTTTGTCCTGGGCAAATGCAAAATCAAGTGCTTTTTCAAATTCATCTTTTGAGTGCACTTTTGATATTCCTAAACTACTACCAGATTGATTTGGTTTTACAAAAAAAGGATTACCAATTTTTTTTACAACTTCATCATACAGAAGAATATCTTTTCCTTTTGTCATGTAAATAGATGCCGCTTTTGCAATATTAAATTTTGACAATACGGATAATGTATCTCGCTTGTTAAACGTTAAGCTAGATTGATAATAATTACAGCCAGTGTATGGTATATTGAGCAACTCCCAGTAGGCCTGCAAATGACCATCTTCGCCTGGTGTTCCATGAATTGTATTTATAATCACATCAAAATGAGTAATTGAAAAGCCATCAAAAAAAGAAAAATCAGCTTTATTAATTTCAAATTTTTTGTCATTTACTAATGCGTACCAACCATCTAATACAATATGAATTTCATAAATATCATACTTTTTTTTGTCAAGATTGTTTAAAATTAATTGACCACTTTTAATTGAAATAATCGACTCATCGGAGTACCCGCCCATCACTACTGCTATATTCATATCTGTTTTAAAATATTTCTCTTTTACAAAAATATCATATTTTATTCAAACATTAAATTTATATCTTTGCTAAAATTAGTTTTTATTAAACAATACACTAATAGAATTTTTATTTATTAAGAAATGTAAAGGGTTTGTACATTAGTTTAATTATATAGTTCCATATTATACATAAACAATCAACAACACATGAAATTAATAAGATTTATAAAGAGTGCTTCTTTTTTTAAACAGTTATTTTTAGCTACAATTATTGTGGGAGTTCTTTCATTTTTACTAATTAATTTTTTAGATTTCTTGACACGCCACGGTGAAGAAATTATTGTTCCCGACTTAAAAAAAATGAAAATTGAAATTGCCGAACAAAAACTTGATGAACTGGGTATGGAAGCATTAGTTTTAGATACTATAGATTATAATCCAGAATATCCACCCTACTCCATAGTTGAGCAAGACCCAGATAACGGAGATAAAGTTAAAGACGGTAGAAAGGTATATGTTAAAATCAATGCGGGTGGTTATGCTATTATTACCATGCCTGATATTGAAGAAAAAACGTACAGACAAATTCAATCAACCTTTAGGGCAATAGGTTTAAAAGTGGGTGATGTAGAATATGTGCCTAATTTAGCTAAAGATTTGGTATTAGCCGTTTCATACAAAGGCAGACTGTTAAAAAAAGGGGACAAAGTTTTAAAAAATTCACTTTTAGACTTACAAATAGGTGACGGAAAACGAACTTTTGAAGAAACCATAATAGATTCTACAGCATTAGACTCTTTAAACATTGATATAGATGCAAATGTTCCAAATGTTGAAGAATAATACAAATGGCAGAAAACAATTCCTTTAATGAGTTTGACTTAGCTGAAGAAAACTTATTTGAACATTTTAAATTTGAAGCAACAAAAGGACAGTCGCCCTTGCGAGTGGATAAGTTTTTAATGAATTATATTGAAAATGCAACCCGAAATAAAATTCAGCAGGCTGCCACAAACGGAAATATTTTTGTTAATGATGTGGTTGTTAAATCTAATTATAAAGTAAAACCCTTTGATGTGGTGCGAGTTTTATTGTCGCATCCTCCTTTTGAAAATGTAATTATACCCGAGAATATTCCGCTTGACATTGTTTTTGAAGATGATCAATTGTTAGTTATTAACAAACCGCCAGGTTTAGTGGTGCATCCTGGCTATGGAAATTACACAGGTACCTTAGTAAATGCTCTAGCTTTTCATTTTGATAATTTACCTATGAACAGCTCAGAGCGTCCGGGATTAGTTCATAGAATAGACAAAGATACATCAGGATTATTAGTGGTGGCAAAAACAGAATATGCCATGACGTTTCTTGCCAAGCAATTTGCAGATAAAACCTCAGAGCGAGAATATATTTGTTTAGTTTGGGGAAATGTAGAACAAGACACCGGAACAATTGAAGGAAATATAGATCGTCATGTGAGCAATAGAATGCAAATGGCTGTTTATGACATAGACAGCAAAAAAGGAAAGCCAGCGATAACACATTATAAAGTTATAGAGCGTCTTGGATATGTTACTTTAGTTTCGTGCAAATTAGAAACTGGTCGCACCCATCAAATAAGAGTTCACATGAAGCATATAGGACACACCTTGTTTAATGATGATCGATATGGAGGGGATATAATTTTGAAAGGAACAACTTTTACAAAGTATAAGCAGTTTGTAGAGAATTGTTTTAAAATATTACCAAGACAGGCACTTCATGCAAAAACACTTGGTTTTCAGCATCCTACTACAAAAGAATTTATGCGTTTTGACTCAGTAATTCCAAGCGATATGCAACTATGTATTGATAA
>DAINSR010000191.1:0-4985 GCA_036741255.1 Flavobacterium sp. | reverse complement strand
CAAACTCATGATTTTTATTGAAAAATTCCGCAAAAATTTCTACTGGTTCTCCAAAATTGTAAAATGACTCATGTGAAACAATTAAAGATTTTTTTGAAGCATTTGTAGATAAAAATTGAATAATCTTGTCCATAAATAAATCAAATTTTTTAAAACCATTTGTTTGAACGTGGCTTTCTACTCTCCACTTCCAAATGTTTTCTCCTATAAGAAAAGCTATTCTTTTTTGTCCGTTTTCAGAAAAACATAAGAGAGGCATATTCGTAGCAATATTGTTTATTTTAGATTCTAAAAGTACAGCTACATTTTCATTTGTTTTTATAGTTCCGAATGCGTTTTCTAATGGTGGAAAGTTATTAAAACTAATATCTTCTTGAGAAAAAAGTGAAAATTGAGAACTATAATTGGGTATAAAATTCTCTTTTTGATTTGACATTTTAAAAGTTAACTGGCTTTGAAACTGATTCATTACAGCATAATCTGTTGATTTTCCGGTTATGAAAAACAAATTAATTCCTTGTGTTTGTGCTTGTTTGATAAATGTATTTGAGGCTTGGGTGGGTTGATAAAAAATACAAACATCAAAATTTGAAATTGAATTTAATTCTTGAGGTTTTACAATGACCACCTTTCTCTGTTGATTACTCTCAATGCTACGTTTGATGGCTCCTAAATCGGGGTGTGTTATTGATGCAATGAGTGCAATTTCTTTTCGTTGATCTAAAACTTCAATGGCTACAAATTTTGTATTATTAACTTTGTTCTTTTCATTAATACCACTTGAAATGGAGATTTTGTATTTTTTTAAACCAACAGTATTTGCCTCAAGTAAAGCATTTATAGTTTGAATATTTTTTTTACCCGAAAAAGAAACAACAGATCTATAAATAGTAGTTTCATTTTCAGATATACTAATGGTTGCGTTTATTGATTTTTCTCCTGAATATTGGGCATAAATTTCTATTGGAAATTTGTTTTTTAAAAAAGCATATTTATTAACATTAACTTGATTAATTTTTAAATCTTCTACTTTTGTTGTATCGCCCACAATCACGGGAAAAACAACGGCATTTGATGGAAATGAATATACATAATCATTTCCTTGTGTTTGATTTCCATCGGTTACAAGAATCACAGGAAAATGAGGGGTTTTATACAGTTGAGAAATGTCTTTTGCTACTTGGTCTATTTTTGAATGTTTTCCTTTAAAATCTAGGGGTTTATTTTGAGTTATAGCTTCGTCAAACGAATATTCTTGCAAACTAAATTTTTCATTTAAAGATTTGTTATTAACTAAAAAATCATGTATTTCTTTTGTGTTTGCATCGGCATTAAGTAGTGTAATTGACTGCGAATTATCAAAAAAAACCGGCAGTGGGGTTTTTACTATTTCAAAAGTTTTAGTTGAAATAATAGGATTAATCAACAACAAAAACACCAAGCTATAACTAATAAAACGCAAAAAAGCCAATAACAAACTTATTTTAGATTTGTTGTTGACTTTGTATAAATATTGATAAAACGACAATAATGCAGCAACTAGAAATGATGATATGAGAAGAAAAATTGTCGTTGTTGTCATTATATTAACTTAGAAAAAAGTTGTTTGTGAGTGTAGTGTAATGGCTTATAAAATTACTTTAAAAATAAAGCATTAAGTTAGCATTCCACCATCAACATTAAGTACTTGTCCTGTAACATAGGCACTTAAATCTGAAGCAAAGTATAAACAAGCATTGGCAACATCTTCTGGTGTTCCTCCTCTTTTTAAAGGAATTCCATCTCTCCATCCTTGCACAACAGCTTCATTGAGTTTTGCTGTCATTTCGGTTTCAATAAATCCTGGAGCAATGGCATTACATCTTATGTTTCTTGAACCTAATTCTAGTGCAATAGATTTTGTAAAACCAATCATTCCTGCTTTTGATGCTGCATAATTTGCCTGACCTGCATTACCTTTTACTCCCACCACGCTAGTCATGTTAATGATAGAACCGTTGCGGTTTTTGAGCATTATTTTTTGTACTGCTTTTGTCATGTTAAACACAGATTTTAAATTGATTTCAATTACTTTGTCAAAATCTGCTTCAGACATTCGCATTAATAAATTATCTTTTGTTATTCCGGCATTATTAATTAAAATATCTACTGTTCCAAATGTTGCTATAACTTCATCGACCAGATTTTGAGCCTCATTAAAATCAGCAGCATTAGATTGGTATCCTTTAACTTTAATTCCATAAGACGCTAATTCTGTTTCTAATGAAGAAGCTGCCTCTGCAGACGAACTGTATGTAAAGGCTATATTTGCCCCATGTTGTGCAAATAATTTTGCTATTCCGCTACCAATTCCTCTACTCGCTCCTGTAATTATGGCTACTTTTCCTTCTAATAATTTCATAATAGTTGGTTTTTTGTTTTTTCATTTATAAAGTTCAAATATAGTATTAATTTAGTATTTGAAAAAAAATTAAGCAATTTCGAGTAGTAACTTTATTCTTTTGATTGGCTTTTAAACAGCTTTATTAAAGAATTATTAATAAATGAAAATGAAAAAACTTATTGTTCTATCAGGTGCTGGTATTAGTGCTGCGAGTGGTATTAAAACCTTTAGAGATGCCGATGGTTTATGGGAAGGACACGATATTATGGAAGTAGCTTCTCCTGTTGGTTATAAGAAAAATCCCAAATTAGTTTTAGATTTTTACAATCAGCGAAGAAAACAATTGTTTGATGTAGAGCCTAATGAAGCTCACTATATTTTAGCGACACTAGAAACTTATTTTGATGTTACTATTATTACTCAAAATGTAGATGATTTACATGAACGTGCAGGAAGCACAAAAATAATTCATTTGCATGGCGAATTATTAAAAGCCAGAAACGAAAAAGATATTAACTCAGTAATTGAGTGGAAAAAAGATATTAATGTAGGTGATTTAGATGCAAATAACATACAGCTGCGTCCTCATATTGTATGGTTTGGCGAGGAAGTTCCAGAAATTGAAAACGCTGTTGATATTATTGCTACGGCTGATTGTGTAATGGTTATAGGGACATCATTGCAGGTATATCCGGCTGCAACATTGATTCATCATGCACCAAAAAATGTTTTAGTGTATTACATTGACCCTAAACCAGCCACTATTTATGATTTGAAAAATCCTATAAAAATTATACCATTAACAGCCATAGAAGGTATGAAACTTATACAAGATGAATTGATACAGTTGAAATAATTAAGAGAACACCTCTAAAACCTCGTTTTGACATGAAAAATATGAATTTTAAAAATGAACAAGGCAGAAAAACCACCTGTAAAAAGGTTGTTTTTAAAAAAGAGTAGGCAAACCAAAGAATTTCTATTTAATTGCTATTACAGAAATTTCTATATTAACATTTTTTGGCAAACAAGCCACTTGTACTGTTTCTCGTGCGGGAGCGGTTTTTTCATTAAAATAAGAACCATAAATGGCATTTATTTTTGAAAAATCGTTCATATTCATTATGAAAATAGATGTTTTAACTACGTTTTCAAAACTCATGTCGGCAGCTTCTAAAACTGCTTTTATATTTTCCATAACTTGAGTCGTTTCTTGTTCTATATTGTTTAAAACTAACTCGTTTGTTTTTGGATTTATGGCAATTTGTCCAGAGGTGTAAAGCGTGTTTCCTACTAAAACAGCCTGATTATAAGGACCTATTGGTGCTGGAGCATCTGGTGTAAATATTATTTTTTTCATTTTATAATTATTTTGATTTAGTTATTTTAAGTAATTATTTTTAGAAGATTAAACTTTTTATTGTGAGTTTTAACGTAAAATTCGATCTGGAACTCTGTTTTTATCCCATTTGATGTCGCTTAAAATAGACGATTTTATTCCAATAAAAAAGCCCCAATACGCATTAGTCCCATAGGGAACCCAGTTGAAGCTCATTCGCCAACTTTCTAAATCTCTTTCAAATCGAAATTGTGTAAAGGTGATTCCTTTTTGTTTAAAATCATATCCTGACGAAACGCCCACTTTCCACCTTGGAGCTAGTTCAATATTTCCAGATAACATTAAGGAATTATTCCCAATTTCTTTTTGTCTGTTACTGTTATTATAGGTAACAGAGTAGGCAAATTGTAGATCCCATGGTAGTTTTGAGTTGTAAAACGCTGTGGGTTGATCTTCGTCTTCATCTTTTTCGTCAAACAAACTTTGTCTGTTATCATTTAAACTTGTGGCTCTTCCAAATAAATCGTCAGCTCTTCCACCGTTTAACTGATTCTGGTTAGCACTATTGTTTTTTTTCTTTTCTGTTCCATCACTTGACAGAGAATAATTAACTTGCATATTGGCACTTGTCATTCTAAACAAACCACCGCCATTATCAATATTAAAAGTGTTAATACGTCTTCCTGTATTATCAATAGCATAAGGATCTAAATTTGTTGCAAAATTTATATTCATTTTATCTTTAAGCAAAACGGTTCCACCACTAATTGAAAGAGGTTGTAAAGCTAAAGAATCGGCGGTCATGTTATAAGAAGTTGACAAGTTTAAATTGCTCAAAAGCATTACTTTTTTTATTTCTTCTTTCCCTGATTCTTTGTTCACTTTTTTTACTTTTGCCTCAAGAGCGTTTCCCATTGTAAACCCAATATTGCTAGCTTTGTCTCGATTGGGTGCTCCATATATGCCATTTTCAAAACGTGTATATTCTGCCATTGTAGTACCAGTGGCATCAATGGCATAGGTGTCATAATATTGTGAAAAATCGGGGGTATAAGAATAGGTAATTGATGGCCTCATGACATGTCTTATGGCCTGAATTTTATTATTTTCATTAAATTCAAATGTTCCGTAAATTGTTGTACCAATGCTTGATGAAAAATTATATGTTCTGTATGCAGCAAATTCGTTTACTCGGTCGTTAACAACTTGATTATCTGTGCTATTAAAAGATTTTCTGATGGTATTAAATGCCCATGTTTCAGA
>DAINSR010000190.1:0-4985 GCA_036741255.1 Flavobacterium sp. | reverse complement strand
TATCGTATTCCATTTTGTAAATTTACAACTTTCACAAAATATCCAGTAGAACCATTATTTTAAATTGTACCTTCTATTTTTCGTTTTTTATAGGCGAGATATACTAAATATGAAATTCCTAAGAATACTAAAAGTAATAATAATCTGGAGGCATTTACAAATAAAATTGTTTCGTTTAACAATTTTAAATCGTTAGCATTAGTTGTGGTTGCAATTTTTTGATAGATATCTTTGTTTAAAATTTTGTCCCAAACACCCGGTAAGCTAGAAAAGAAAACCACTCCTAAAAATAAAGGCGTTACAAATTTGATGATAAATTTATATATAGAAGGAACTCTAATATCGGCACCTGTTGTAATTTCTTTCCAGCCCTTATCCATACCAAAGACCCATGCAAAGAGTATAATTTCAAAAAAAGCAAAAAACACTAGTGAAAAAGTTCCTGCCCAGTAATCATATTCGTCAAAAACGCCATAGTTAAAAAATAAAACGGTTGGCAGTCCCAGTAAAAATACTAACCCTCCAAAAGCCCATGCCGCATTTTTGTGTTTCCAGCCAAACTCTCCTTTTAAGAAACCCATTACAGGTGTTCCCATGGCTAATGAAGAAGTTATACCTGCAAAAAATAATAATCCAAACCAACACACCCCACACAAAATTGCTAAAACTGTTCCCCATTGTTCAAATAAAAAGGGGAGTGTTTTGAAACCAAGACCTAGACCACCAGTTTGAGTCATTTCTAATACTTTATCAACACCAAGGTATCCCACAGAAATAGGGATTATAATGGATGCTCCTAAAGCTACCTCAACAAATTCATTCATCCAGCCAGCACTCATGGCATTTAAAGCAATATCGTCATTCTTTTTTACATAAGAAGCATAACACTGAATAGACCCCATGCCCACAGAAAGGGTAAAAAAGATTTGACCTGCTGCTGCAAGCCATACCTTAGGAGACCAAATAGTAGAGAAATCTGGAGTCCATAAAAAATTTAAACCTACTGAGGCATCATTCACAGCTCCAGAAACACCCGCTGTTACATTAAAAGCCATAATGGCAAGAAAAATACCAAACATTATTAATAATGGCATTCCTATTTTAGCTACTTTTTCAATGCCACCACTTAATCCTTTTGACAAAATCCACGTGTTAAGAAACAAACAAAATATCCAGAAAAAAATAGTTTCAAAAGGCGTTTCTAAACCCACATAGCTGTTAAAAAATCCAGCAACCTCGTCTTGAGACTGTCCGGAAAAAGTTCTTGAAATACTATGCCAAACCCAACTTAATGTCCACGATTCTAAATAACAATAATATGAAGCTACCGCTAGATTTGTAAAAATTCCGAAAACACCAATGTATTTCCAAAATTTTCTTTTATCCATACTATCTAAAATAAATGGAGTACTGTGATGTCCGTGTTTTCCGCCAAATCGTCCCATGCTCCACTCTACAAATAACAACGGAATACCCATTAATAAAAAGCAAACTAAATAAGGAACTATAAAGGCTCCTCCCCCATTTTGCACTGCTTGAACAGGAAATCTTAAAAAATTTCCAAGCCCAACTGCATTTCCAGCCATTGCTAAAATGAGCCCCACGCGTGAACCCCAAGATTCTACTTTTGCTGTCATAGTATATTGTTCAAATTTTTAAATTAATAGCTTATTTTAAATTTTGAGTAGCCCCTTTTACAAATCAAAAACAGAGGAACGTTTGGTATAAATCATGTCTTTTAATTTTAACCAAAAAGCCAATGTCAAATAAATCCCAAATCCTAATCCGGCAGTAATAAATGATATATAAATAAAAAATAAACGCACGCTTGTAGCTTTCATGCCTAGTCTATCAGCCAAGCGAGAAGCCACAAAAAATCCGTTTCTCTCAAAAAAATGTAACAAATTTCTTATCATATAACAGTTTTTAAAATCAAATGTACTATTATTTTTTTAACAATGTAACACCCACACTGCATTGTAAACACTTTTTTTTGTTGCAATATTCATTTTTTTGTTGCAGTAAAGCCTGAGAATGAAGAGCATTTGTAGAGGGCATGTTAAAATTACTAAACTTTTGAGTAGTAACATTTTTCTCGGGTTTAATGGATTGTATCAACTCCAATAAATTTTCCATTATCTCTTTTCCGTTTGACTTTGCATATAAAAATTTTAAAGGAATGATGGTATTGATTATTAACAAATCTATAAAAGATGTTGAAATTTTCTTTGATTTAACAGCACTTTCCTTGTCAAAATTATAATGAGTGTTCCAGTATTTTGAGGGAGCAATTGAAAAAATATTATAAATTTCTTCTTTTGTATTTGCTAAGATGAGTTCTAAAAACAACGTTGGCTTTGTGTGATAAAGCATGGCTAATTGTGCCAAGCGAATGGTAGGGAAATTATCTGGACGAAGTTTAAAAAACTGAACGGGTGTAATTTCTACAAATGACATTTGATATTTATGATGTAAATACTTTGCTTTTTCTTGTAGTTCAATAGCATAAACATCTTGTTTTTCAGTAGATAAAAGATTAGCATTTTGAAAAAATAATGCTTCGAGATGCATGAGTTGTGAAGATTCCTTTTTGATGATATGAAAAGGGATAGATTGTGCCAACTCAAAAAAAGATTTGCCGTTTATATTTAAACCAAAGTTCTTTGCCAACATACAAAATAAGGTGGCTTCCCAGTCTGAATTTGTTTGATTTAATAAATCTTGAAAAGGAATTATTTTTGTTTCTAAACGTTCAAAATATAATCGTTCTAACCAGTTTGAAAAAATAGTTTTATCTATTGAGGCAATATCATTCTCGCAAAAAATCCATGATTTGGTAGTTGTTAAGTTTAAATATTTTTCAATTTCAAGTTTTGAAATGTATTTTTTAAGTTCTAAAACAGGCAATTTAGAATTATCTTTTCTATACACATCAGAATCATGCTCCCAAACTACATGAAGGATTACATTATTATAATTTGCATCTGTTTCATGATTGTGCAAAAACCAGTCTGACGATTTTACATGGATTTCTAAATTCCCAGCCCACTGCTGATTATCTATAATTAACTGTGCATTAAAAAAATCGGGACCTGCTTGTTGGGTATAATGACCAAAGTTAAGAATTTCAATTTTGTGCCCGTCTGTTGTTTTTAGATTAGTGATGTCTAAACGTTTGTTTAACCAAATGTAGTGTAAGAAATCTTCTTTTATGTTCATGGCGAATAATAAAGTTTTGGTTTATAATAAAAACACAAAAATATATAAAATTTGAAAAAATAGTAAAAGTAACTCTAAAAACTTGCTTTTGTACAGTATCTCAACTATGTATAACTGTCTCTAAATCAAGGGTGCATCAAAAAATAAAGAAGGAGTTTTTTTAAAGACTATGCAGTAATAAAAAGGAGTTTTTTAGAGATGCCGCCCTTAACTACAAAATTTTAATGTTGGTCTTAAAAGTTTATTTAATGGCACTTATAATGTCATGTTTTGTGATGATGTGGTATTTGTCATTACCTAAATCTACAATAACTGCTTGATTTTCTCTTGTGATTAGTTTTGAAACTTCTTCAATGGTTGTTTCTTTTTTCACAACAGGAAACGGATTTCCCATTACTTCTCTTATGGGTTTTTCGGCAGTGTTTTTATCAGTAATAAAACTTTGAAACAAGTGCGACTCATCTACAGAACCCACAAAACCATTGATATCAACAACTGGGATTTGAGAAATTTTGTATTTTTTCATTCGGTCAATGGCATGAGAAACTAACTCTTCCGTGCGAATTACAACTAAAGGTTTGTCTATGTGTTCTTTAATTAAATCTTCAGCTTTTGTAATTTCTTCGTCTAAAAAACCTCTCTCTCGCATCCAATCATCATTAAACATTTTGCCGACATATCTACTGCCCGAGTCGTGAAATAAAACCACTACAACATCTGTTGGTTTAAAATGCTCTTTTAATTGTAATAGTCCTTTTATGGCTGCACCGGCTGAGTTTCCTACAAAAATTCCTTCTTCTATGGCTATTTTTCTTGTATAAACGGCAGCATCTTTGTCTGTTACTTTTGTAAAACCATCAATAAGCGAAAAATCTACATTTTTAGGTAAAATGTCTTCACCAATGCCTTCTGTAATGTAAGGATAAATTTCATTTTCGTCAAAAATTCCTGTTTCATGATACTTTTTAAACACAGAACCATAAGTATCAACCCCCCATATTTTTATATTCGGATTTTTTTCTTTCAGATATTTTGCAATTCCAGATATTGTGCCTCCTGTACCCACACCTACTATGAAGTGAGTAATTCTACCGTTTGTTTGTTGCCAAATTTCAGGACCTGTTTGTTCATAGTGTGCCAGGGCATTACTGGGGTTGTCATATTGATTTACATACCATGAATTAGGAATTTCTGTGGCTAATTTTTTTGAAACAGAGTAATATGATCTTGGGTCTGTGGGTTCTACATCTGTGGGGCAAACAACTACTTTTGCACCCACTGCCCTTAAAATGTCCATTTTTTCTTTTGACTGTTTATCTGTGATTACAAAAATACATTTATATCCTTTTACGATTGCTGCGAGTGCTAGCCCCATACCCGTGTTGCCCGATGTTCCTTCAATAATGGTGCCTCCGGGTTTTAGTCTTCCATCAGACTCAGCGTCTTCTACCATTTTTAATGCCATTCTATCTTTAGTAGAATTTCCTGGATTAAAAGTTTCTACTTTTGCCAAAACCAAAGCATCTACTTGAGCAGTAATTTTATTTAATTTTACTAAAGGCGTGTTTCCGATGGTTTCAAGTATGTTGTTTGCGTAGTTCATATAAACAAAAAGTTTTTTACAAATATAGTAGATTTTTGTCAAAAAGCAGGGTGTAAGTAATTGGCCATATTTTATTTACAGCTCTTGTCATTCTGAGGGACGAAGAATCACATAACTTGAGCAACTTATGAGATTCATCCTTCGTAGGAATGAACAACAAGAC
>DAINSR010000189.1:0-4988 GCA_036741255.1 Flavobacterium sp. | reverse complement strand
CAGGTAAGTGATATTTATGAAGAACTTTATGGCAAAGATTACAGCAAGCAGCAGAAAATATTATCCGAATTATTGAAATTTTGTTAATAATTATTGATTTTGTTTTTTATCCAAAGTTCCGCTTGAGAAGCTAAATCTTCAAAATTATTATCTGGTGCAGAACCAAGTATAAAGCAAATCTAGTAAGAAAACAAAAATTAACACCCAAAATAAAAAAAAACATCTTTAAAACATTAAAAATCAATATTTTATAAAAATTTGAATTGAATTTTTTAGAGATTTTTGTTGTTGTTTTTGAGGGGTGCTTTTCTTTCAAATTTAGGGAAACTTGCTTCCGCTGTTTTGCTCGATGGTGCTATCAGGGTATTGAGTTGCTTAATTTCTGTTTCAGTTAAAAGCCTGTGCTTTCCCAGTGGAATATCAAGTGATATATTGATGATTCTAGTTCGTTTTAATGCTACCACTTCATAATCAAAATATTCGCACATACGTCTAATTTGTCTGTTTAATCCTTGTGTTAAAATAATTCTAAAAATGTTTTTGCTTATTTGTTCTACCTTACATTTTTTTGTTACAGTATCTAAAATGGGTACACCGTTACTCATTCTTTGAATAAATCTGTCTGTAATTGCTTTGTTGACTGTTACAATATATTCTTTTTCATGATTGTTTCTGGCTCTTAAAATTTTGTTGACAATATCACCATCATTGGTCATTAGAATCAATCCTTCACTGTCTTTGTCTAGTCTGCCAATGGGGAAAATTCGTTCAGGATATTTTATAAAATCTACAATATTATTTGAAACATTACTATTTGTGGTGCATTCAATGCCAACGGGTTTGTGAAACGCTAAGTATATCCGTTTTTGTTCGTTTTTTTGAATCAAAATCCCATCCACTTTAACTTGGTCTTGACTGCTAATTTTACTACCCATTTGCGGAACAGCTCCGTTTATTGTAACTCTTCCTTGTTCTATGAGTGTGTCTGCCTCTCTTCGTGAGCAAAATCCCGACTCAGACAAAAATTTATTAATACGTATTGTTTGCTGATCCATGTTACAAAGATATTTAAAAAATAGCTTATTTGAGCAATGGCTGTTGAAACTAAAAAATTAATAAAATCTATTTTTTTGAGTTTTTCTGTAGATTTACATCACAAAAATCTTAGTATAGCGAAATAAAATAAGGAAGTAGCTTAGTGTATGTGTTTTTCAGCATGATAAGAAGAACGAACTAAGGCACCACTTTCTACATGTATAAAACCCAATTCTTTACCAATTTTTTCATATTTTTTAAATTGCTCTGGGGTAATAAACTCTTTAACAGGCAGGTGTTTTTTTGAGGGTTGTAAATACTGTCCAATGGTTACAATATCAACCTGTACTTTTTTTAAATCATGAAGCACTTCAATAACTTCTTCCTCTGTTTCTCCTAAACCAAGCATAATGCCCGATTTTGTCCTTTTGATTCCTTTTTCTTTTAAATATCTTAGCACTTCTAGGCTTTTTTCATATTTTGCTTGTATTCTAACCTCTCGCGTTAGTCTTTTTACCGTTTCCATATTATGTGAAACTACCTCAGGTGCCACGGCTACAATGCGATCTATATTTCTTGTATTTCCTTGAAAATCTGGGATTAGTGTTTCTAAAGTAGTACTGGGATTCATGCGTCTAATGGCTTTTACAGTTTCTGCCCAAATAATAGATCCCATGTCTTTTAAGTCATCTCTATCTACACTTGTAATAACGGCATGCTTAATGTTCATTATTTTTATGGAACGAGCAACTTTTTCAGGTTCGTCCCAATCTACGGTTTCAGGTCTACCCGTTTTTACACCACAAAAACCACACGATCGGGTGCATATATTTCCTAAAATCATAAATGTAGCCGTACCTTCACCCCAGCATTCGCCCATGTTAGGGCAACTTCCAGAGGCACATATAGTGTTAAGCTTATACTTATCTACAAGTCCACGAAGCTCTGTATATTTTTTTCCAGTGGGTAATTTTACACGAAGCCATTTAGGTTTTGGTTCTCTAGATATATTATTTTCAATATCAGCAATCATTTTTTAACAATTTTAGTTGCACAAAGATACGTATAACCAATTAATTTATTAAAATTTAGATTTATTAAAATTTGGGCGTTCCTCTCGTTTTTTAATGAACGAGAGTCGTGCTGTCCACTGTATCTTTTTGTTTAAAAAAAACAAAAAGGATGCCGTTTCCATCACTAACGCATCCCCGTTTTTCTATTCTCAAACACAAATAATAATACTATTTGTTTTCTAAAAGTGATTTTATTCTAATGCCCAATTAAATGAAGAATATTGTAAAATACAGTAATTTGCATTATTCTGTTTAATTCATCAAATCAAGCTACCAGTTACTGCTCAAACGCTCTAAAAAAAGCTTATTTTTACTATCACTGTTGCAATTAAAAAATGAAAGCAACAAAATTTAGAGATACCCTTTTAGCTATTATTTTGACCTAAAAAATCATATACAACTTTTATGGAGGAATTAAAATAATCTTGAATAACTTCCTCTGGTTTTAGGGGTGGATTATAATTTCCATTATCATCAAAATTTTTCATAAACGGATCTTCCTGAGGATTAAAACTAGGTTTTTGCCACTCATAAACAATGGGTTTTTTAAACTGAGGTGTTTTTAAAACCAACGCTAAAGCAAGTCCAACAACAAACCCTGATAAATGTGCCTCCCATGAAATTCCTTCTTTTACATGAGGAAAAATATACCAAATACTGCTGCCATAAAGTAAAATAATCATTAATGAAACTGCCATTGGTCTATAATATTTAGTAAAAATTCCTTTAAAAAAAATAAAACTAATAAGCGTATAAATAAGTCCGCTTGCCCCAATGTGATAAGTAGGTCTGCCTATTAGCCATGTAGCCATGCCAGAAAATAACAAACCCATAACAAGTACTGCTACAGTTTGATTCTTATAGAAATAACGTAAAATGGGTAATAAAACAAATAGAGCTAAGGTATTGTTTGCTAAATGCTCAAAATCAGCATGTAAAAACGGACTAAACAATATGCCTTTTAAACCAAAAACAGCTCTAGGGTAAATACCCAAATGTGCTAAACTAAAAACCTTTAATTCAAATAAAAACACACCAAACAATAATACACTCACAATCAAGGGTAAGAGCACTACCGATAGTGTAAATTGAAAGGGACTATGTGGTGATGTATTCACAATTTAAGGGACTGGAGGAGTTTCTTAAAAAGTTGTTTCAAAGATAAAGCCAAATATATGTAAATGCATATTTGTCAGTTTATGCGATCCTTTTATTAAAAAATCATATATTTAATGCACTAAAAAAATTGTTCTCAAGGCTTGTTTTTACTAAATTTGTGTTATGAATATACCATTAGCAGAGCGCATTAGACCCAAGTATTTGTCAGAATATATAAGTCAATTACATTTAGTGGGACCATCTGGATCCTTAACAAATCAAATAACAAAGGGTATTATACCCAGTTTAATTTTGTGGGGTCCACCTGGAACTGGAAAAACTACTCTAGCCCAAGTAATAGCTGAAGAAAGTAAACGACCGTTTTTTATTTTGAGTGCCATTAATAGTGGGGTAAAAGATGTTCGAGAAGTTTTAGATAAAGCTAAACAAAGTGGGGGCATATTCACTACAAAAAATCCCATTTTATTTATAGATGAAATTCATCGATTTTCTAAATCGCAACAAGACTCATTATTAGCAGCAGTTGAAAAAGGTTGGGTAACGTTAATAGGTGCCACTACTGAAAATCCGAGTTTTGAGGTTATTCCTGCTTTGTTGTCAAGATGTCAAGTATATGTCTTGCAGGCTTTTTCAAAAGAAGACTTACTGGCATTATTGTATCGAGCCATTGCGATTGACGATTTTATAAAATCAAAAAATATTGTTTTAAAAGAAACCGAAGCTTTACTAAGACTATCAGGCGGTGATGCCAGAAAATTACTTAATATTTTTGAATTAGTTATAAATGCTTTTGAAGACGATTTAATAGAAATTACAAACGATGTTGTGATGAAGCTGGTTCAAAAAAATACGATTTTATATGACAAAACAGGTGAAATGCACTATGATATTGTTTCGGCATTTATAAAATCTATCAGAGGCAGCGACCCCAATGGTGCCGTGTATTGGCTTGCACGCATGATTGAAGGTGGCGAAGACGTTAAATTTATTGCCCGTAGAATGTTAATTTTAGCCAGTGAAGATATAGGAAATGCAAACCCAACGGCCTTGATTATGGCAAATAATACATTTCAGGCAGTCAGCATTATTGGATATCCAGAAAGCAGGATTATTTTGAGTCAATGTGCCATATATTTAGCCACTTCTGCAAAAAGTAATGCAAGCTATCTGGCAATAGGAAATGCTCAACAGCTTGTAAAGCAAACCGGAGATTTACCTGTTCCTATTCATTTAAGAAATGCACCCACAAAACTAATGAAAGAACTGGGCTATGGCGAAGATTATAAATATGCCCACAACTACGCACATAGTTTTGCAGACCAAGAATTTCTCCCTATTGATATTACTTCAACTAAATTTTTTGAACCTGGAGACAATGCAAGAGAAAGAGAAATCCGTCAGTTTTTAAAAAATCGATGGAATGACAAATATGATTATTGATAGATGGTTTTGAAAAACGAAATAAAATATTAACTAATTGATTTACAAGTGTTTTTTTATTTATTTTTTATAGATAGAGAATACGAGACTGTAATATTTCAAAATTGAAAAATATTAAAAACACCTTTTATTGTTTATCCCAAAATCCGTATTAGAATATTTACCTAGGATAGTTATATCAAATGTTAATGTATTCAATATCAATGTTTATGATTTTATTGTCGTGTAGTAATACCAATTATGATTTAAAAACAGTCCAATAGTTTTTGGTATAATGCCGATATAGTATGAAAATAGTCCATTTTTCTTGGACTATATTGA
>DAINSR010000188.1:0-5026 GCA_036741255.1 Flavobacterium sp. | reverse complement strand
AAATATTTGGCTCTATTTCAGATGCAAATACTGAGGAAAAGGTAAATCCATATCAGCCTGAAATTTCTGTCCCTATAGATGAAAAATTTACTTTTAATTTTAAAAAGAATGGAGGAAAATTTTTATATTGTGAAGATTTAAATGAATTAAGAGAACAATTTGAAAATATATTAGAAGAAAACGACTGGTTTGAATGCGAAGTTCTTTGTCATAATGAAAAATTATTTTTCCTGCTAGAAGAAAATAAATTATCCTACAAAAACATAAAAAATCCAAAATTCTTTCTTACTAATTGCGAAGATTTAATTTCAGATGATGGCTCTATATTATTTTCTTCAAAGCAATTTAAACAATATAAAGCAGACGAACTATTGAGTGATATGGTAGTTTTTGCAACAACAAGTCAAATAGTTGGTAATAAAAGTGATGGACTAAGAAATATCAAAAAAAAATATGATAAAGAATATCCATCAAATATAACAACTATTAAATACTTTGAAAAATCTCAAACAGAAGAGAATTTTTTACATTATGGGAGTAGCCATAAAAACTTATATTTATTGTTGCTAGAAGATTTATAAAATGAATGAAACTCTAAAAAGAGCAATTTCAGGGGCTGTTTATATTATTCTTTTGATAAGTTGCATTCACTTTTCTAAAAAAACATTAGGAATCAGTTTAGCAGTTTTAATTGGAATTTTCTTACTCATTGCAGTGTATGAGTTTTGTAAAATGATTAAAATTAACTTATACATAAGCTTCTTTATTGCCATCGTTTCTTATTTTTCTCTGTGGAATCAAGAAAAAAATCTTATAATTAAAACAAGCCTCACACTTTTTTCAATAACTATATCAATTAAACTACTATTGTATTTATTTAATCAATCTAAAAGTAATTTTAATAACCTAACTAAATATCTGTTTTTAGTAGGTTACATAATCTTCCCTTTAATTTTAGTCAATTTTATAATCATTGGTAAAGAAAGAATTATAAACCCAAAAATATTAATAAGCATTTTAATACTTATTTGGTCAAACGATACTTTTGCATTTCTTGTTGGGAAAAACTTTGGTAAAAACAAACTGTTTCCAAGCGTTTCACCAAAAAAGACAATCGAAGGATTTATTGGAGGTCTATTTTTTACTATAGTAAGCAGCGTTTTTTTATCAAAATTTTATATTGAATCAAAATTAATTTATATTTGGATAATTATTGCTGTAATTGTGAGTGTTTTTAGTACTTTAGGTGATTTAATTGAATCTAAGTTTAAAAGAAATGCAGGTATAAAAGACAGCGGAACTATTATGCCAGGACACGGAGGTTTACTTGATAGGCTTGATAGTATTATATTTGTAATTCCGTTTATTAATTTATATTTTTTAATTTCACATCTTAATACTTATTATGTTTCATAGAGAAGGAAGAAAAATTATTTTGGCAACTGTTATATTAGCAGTAGCACTTTTATTATTTTCTGAATTAATTACATTATTCTGGATTAAAAAAAGTATTCAAATTCTTGCAGTTGTCATGCTTGTTTTAGTTTTGCAGTTTTTTAGAAATCCAAAACGAAATGTGGATAACAGCGACAATCATGTTTTAGCCCCTGTGGACGGAAAGGTGGTTGTTATTGAAGAGGTTTTTGAACCTGAATATTTTCAGGATAAACGCTTGATGGTATCCATTTTTATGTCACCTATAAATGTTCATGTAACTCGTTATGCACTAAACGGAATAGTAAAATACAGTAAATATCACCCAGGTAAATACTTAGTAGCCTGGCATCCAAAATCCAGCGAAGAAAATGAAAGAACAACCGTGGTGATTGAAAGTAGAATCTATGGCGAAGTTTTGTATAGACAAATAGCGGGAGCACTTGCCAGAAGAATTGTTAATTATGCACAAGTGGGTATGAGAGTTGTACAAGGAAAAGATGCTGGATTTATAAAATTTGGCTCACGTGTAGATTTATACTTCCCCATAGGAACAGATATAGAAGTTAAACTCGGACAAAAAGCTATTGGTGGAGTTACAGTTTTAACAAAAAAATAAATACACTTGGATACTTCAGAGATTGACAGATTATTTGACGAAGCATTTGAAAATGCAAATAAAATTGAAAAACAATCCGTGCCACCTAATGTGCAACTGGTACTTTATGGACTATACAAACATGCATCTTCCACAAGACCCTCTTTAAACATAGTTGCCTCTCAAGATTCTAATGATTTAAAAAACGCTTTTAAAATGAACGCTTGGATGCAAGTAAACCATTTAACAATTGATGAGGCAAAACAGCAATACATTGATTTAATCAATTCACTTCTCAAAGAAAGAAACCTTTAATACGCCCTTTTAACATCAGTTATGAGAACTATTAGTTTAATTGTATTTATATTATTTTCTATATCAGCCTGTAAAAAGGAAAAAGAACTTATTGAAGTTGACTTGCCTGAACCTAATCAGAAAGACGAGGTTGTATATCCAAATCCTAATGAAGTTAATACTAGCGATGGTCCGTTTAAAATGAAAGGTTTAAAATATCAATATAATGATTTAGAGCCATTTATAGATGCAAAAACTATGGAGCTTCATTATTCAAAACACCATTTAGGGTATGCTAATAAATTGAATGAAGCTATAAAAGAAACCGAATTTAAGGCATCTAATATTGAAGAAATTTTAAAAAATTTAGAGTCAGAAAACCAAATATTAAGAAATAATGCAGGTGCATATTATAACCATAATTTATTTTTTGAAACACTAACCAAAGAGAAAAAAACAAAGCCCTCCCACATTTTTCTTGCAGCTATTGAAACACAGTTTGGCAGTTTAGATGCTTTAAAAAATGAAATTTCAAATCAGGCAAACCATTTAGTTGGTTCGGGCTGGGTGTGGATTGTTTTAGACTCAAACAAGCAGTTACAAGTTATAACAACCCAAAATCACGACAACCCTTTACTAACAGACGCAACAGTGAAAGGTATCCCCATTTTTGTAATAGACTTGTGGGAGCATGCCTATTATTTAAAATATAATAACAGCAAAAAAAACTATTTAGAAAACATACTTAACATAATTGACTGGGGGATGGTTTCAAAAAGATACGAAAATCAGTTGACTTTAGAATAAATATTTCTACACCCTTTTAGGGGAAGTGTTACATTTTTTGATTATCTAAACCTTTAGCTTTTAATAAGTGTTTCAATATCAATACCATTCAGAATTTTAAATAAATTCGGAAAACAAAATTAAGCCTTTTTGCCCCCTTTTTTTATAAATAAGTAACGTTTATTTTTTTGACCACTCCGCTATAGAATCTTTATTCATTTTTTCATAATCTTTATTTCCTGCTTTTATAGCCGATGCTAATGATAATTTTGCAGTTTCAATAGCTCCTTTTTTATCATTAAGCTTTGCTTGTATTAATGATTTTTGACGTAAATACCAAAATGGAGCTTCCTGACCATTTGTGGTTGATAATTCAACCGACTTGTTGACCCAATTCAAAGCCTTATTCAAATCGCCATTTGAATTAAAGTAATATTGAGCTGAAGCAAAATAATCACTTGCTTGGGGTCCAGAAAGTGTTTTTTCTATGCTTGCCATTGCGGTTGCTCTTGTGGGTACTTCAATTTTTACAGGAACTATTGTTTTTTCCCATTGCAAACTCAAAACAGCATTGTCATTTGTGATGTTTTCAAAGGTAATTGTAAATGTTTCTATCAAACGATGGGTAGATTCTGGCTTAACAGTTACTCTAACGGCTTCATCTAACTCATTCCATGAAGCGGGTAACCCCCAATTATCGGCATTTTTATAAAAAATAATATCCCAACTATCTGCTTTTGGGGTTGTAAAAAGTGCATAAGTTCCTTTTTTCAAATCTTTACCCTCAATTTTTACATTTTCTGAAAATGAAATGGTAGTATTAGCATTTGCTCCTGTTCGCCAGTTTGATCCATAAGGAACTAAATCTCCAAAAACGGTTCTCCCTTTTGCACTCGGACGAGAATAGCTAACATCAATAGTTGTTAATCCTACTACCTGCTCCACTTTTGAAAATGGACTTGATTGTGGGGTTTTTACTTGTGCTGTAAATGTAATGCTTAAAAAAGCTAAAAAAATGGTACTTAATATTTTTTTCATCAGTATGTATTTTTAATGTACCAAAATTAGCGATATAATGCCTAAATTGTGTTAAAGCTATCTAAAATTATACTATATTTTGTTTATTATTTTTTTTGTTTCGTTAAACAATTATTACCTTTACAACAAAAATGAAAATCTATACGCTTCATACTAAACAAAACTTGCCCATTTCTGTAGAACAAGCTTGGGATTTTTTATCAGACCCAAGAAACTTAAAAAGTATAACACCTCCATATATGGGGTTTGAAATTCTTTCGGGTGCTGATAGACCTATGTTTGCGGGTCAGCTTATTCAATATATTGTAACTCCAGTATTAGGAATAAAAACAAAATGGGTAACAGAAATTACACACGTTGAAAATAGAAGATTTTTTGTAGATGAACAACGCTTTGGACCTTATGCTTTGTGGCATCATAAACATTTTATTAAAGAAATTGAAGGCGGTGTAGAAATGGAAGATATAGTAGATTATAAAGTGCCTTTCGGAATTTTAGGTCAGTTGATTCATCCTTTTATAGTTAAACCAAAACTAGATGAAATCTTTGAATTTAGAAAAAATAAATTAAATGAGTTGTTTGGAGAGTATAAATGATTCATAAACAAATAGCTAATTTATAAATAGTGTAAATTTTGAAAAATTTGAAACGCCCATACAAAGTTTTTAACACACCAGTAGATGATTATGAGTGGTTGATGAACTTTATAACAAGCAAATTCGCTAATAAAAACAATATTTTTAAATAGATGAAAAACATACTTTTAATTGGTGGGTCATACGGAATTGGTTTGGCACTTGTGCAAGAGCTTCAAAAAAACAATAATGTGTTTGTAGCTTGTAGAACAAATGAACATTTAATAGGAATGAACGTAAC
>DAINSR010000187.1:0-5143 GCA_036741255.1 Flavobacterium sp. | reverse complement strand
ATTTTTCATTTCTGTTTATTACAAAAAAAATAAACTTTTACAAAGTAACAGCAAAAAGATTATATTAAGATAGAAATTAAAACATAAACTTTTATATATGAAAACTTTAAAAATAACTTTAGCAACTTTCTTTGTTTTTGCATTGTCATTAGCACAAACCACAACAACTGAAGTCACTAATCAAACCCCGTCAGAATTAAAATGGAATAATGAAACTTTTGATTTTGGCACTCTCACACAGGGAAAACCCGTATCACACGAATTTACATTTAAAAATACTACAAAAGAAACTGTTCTTATTACAAATGCCAGACCATCATGTGGTTGCACTGTTGCAGATTACACTAAAACACCCATTAAACCAGGCGAAAAAGGTATGGTAGTTGCTACATACAATGCTGCTACCCCAGGTACTTTTACAAAAACAATTACCGTTACAACAAGTGATTCTCAAGTACCTAAGTCCTTGATTATAAAAGGAAAGGTAGAAGCAACACCTTTAGCAGAAGAAGTTAAAACAACGCCTAATTAAACAATACAACAACTTTTTATTATTCATCTTTTAAAAAGAAAAAACCATCAGCTAATACTGATGGTTTTTTGTTTAAGTGCAGGTTCGTTTATTGTTCAATAATTATATTGCGTTTATCTCATTTGATAATAAATTTCATTACTTTCGTTATAAAATTTTTCAAATGAAACTGCTATGCTAAAAATTCTTGATGCACAGGGAGTTGATTATGAACATTATATCAACCTAAAGAGAAACAACTCTGATTTAGTAAAAAAGATAAAAATAAACAAATGAAATTTTTATACAAATTCTTTAAGTGGCTTGCAATTTTTATTATAAGCCTCATTATCTTACTTTATGTTTTTGATGTAGATTACTTACTTAGAGCTGTTAGAACCATATATTTTAGAGGATACACAACTGCTTTTTTAGAAGATTATACCCATTTTCCTAATAGAAAAATAAACAAAGGAATAGCACAGCCTTGGCAACTTTCAAAAGATTATAATGTTGTAAAACCTACTTCTACACTTGCTACTACACATAAAAGACTAAAAACCATAGCCTTTTTAATTATTAAAAATGATAGTATATGGCATGAAAGTTATTTTGACGGATTTGATAAAAATTCAAAAACTAATTCATTTTCAATGGCTAAAAGTGTGGTTACAGCCGCTCTAGGGAAAGCCATTATGCAAGGATACATAAAGGGGCTAGATCAAAGAGTTACAGATTTTTTTCCAAAGCTGAAAGGGAAATTTGCAAATGAAGTAACGCTAGGAGATTTATCTTCAATGGCATCCGGACTCAACTGGGACGAAAAATATTACAGCCCTTTTTCAATTGTAACACGAGCTTATTTTGACGAAGATTTGAATAAAGTAATTTTAGGTTTAAAAGTTGATGACAAACCTGGTAAATCTTTTGTTTATTCTAGTGGTGCAACCCAATTATTAGCAATGTGTATTGAAAAGGCAACAGGAACGTTTTTGTCTGACTATGTTTCAAAGAATTTTTGGCAACCCATGGGGGCAGAAAACGAGGCATTATGGCAATTAGATCATGCCCCAGACGGAATTGAAAAAGCATATTGTTGCATAGCTAGTAATGCTCGAGATTTTGCTCGATTTGGAAAATTATTTAAACAAAATGGATCATGGAATGGAAAACAACTACTTGATACAGCATTTGTAAAAAAATGCCTCACACCACGATTTAAAAATAGCCCAGAATATGGATATGGATGGTGGTTACATGCCATAAAAGACAAAGAATTGTTTTACATGCGCGGTCATTTAGGACAATTTGTTATTGTAATACCAAAGGATGATTTGATTATTGTTAGATTAGGTCATTTAAAAGGACTTCAAACAAAAACAGATCCGCATAGTAATGATTTATATGTCTATGTGGAGGAAGCTTACAAGATGCTTCAAAAAAGACAATAACATTTAATTTATATTTTATGATTGAAAAAATTAACCTCAACAATATATTGTTTTTAGATATAGAAACAGTGCCTCAAGAAGCAAGCTATTTGGGTATGGATGATGAAACAAAAAAGCTTTGGGATCAAAAAACACAATATCAAAGACGTGATGAGATAACTGCCGAAGATTTTTATGAACGAGCTGGAATTTGGGCCGAGTTTGGTAAAATAATCTGCATTTCTGTTGGGTTTTTTAACATCAAAAGTGATATAAGAAACTTTAGAGTAACCTCTTTTATTGGTGATGAAACAAAAATATTAAAAGACTTTTCTAATTTTTTAAGCGAAAATTTTAACTTAACAGCACATCTATTGTGTGGTCATAACATCAAAGAATTTGATATTCCTTTTATTGCTCGCAGGATGATAATAAACGGAGTAGCACTGCCAAGTAAAATTAATTTATTTGGAAAAAAACCTTGGGAGGTAAATCATTTAGACACCTTAGAACTATGGAAGTTTGGTGATTATAAGCATTTTACTTCTTTAAAATTGCTTACAAAAATTTTAGGAATTCCATCGCCAAAAGACGATATAGACGGCAGTGAAGTAGCAAAAGTATATTATGTAGAAAATAATATAGACAGAATTGTTACTTATTGTGAAAAAGATGTAATCGCTGTAGCTCAGGTATTTTTAAAAATGAGGCACGAAGAACTTTTAATTGACAACGAAATTAAACATATTATTTTATAGTAATACCTGTATATCATCAAATGGTGCTTTACCATAAAGTGCGTAAGTAAAAAACAATTACCTTTTTAAGTGTTTGAGCGTTAGTTTATTATCCAAATTTTGATTATAAAGGATTCTCCTTAGTTAAGAGTAAAAATGAAATATAGATATAATTCCTAATTAAACCATGCGCTGGACATTACAATCAAAGCCACAAAAACAGAAAATTCAAAAACTACAAAACGAACTTTTAGTTGATGAAATCACAGCAACATTACTTGTTCAAAGAGGTATTGAAACCTTTGAACAAGCCAAAACATTTTTTAGACCGTCTTTAAACGATTTGCATAATCCATTTCTTATGAAAGATATGGACAAAGCGGTTTCTCGAATTGAAAAAGCTATTGCTAAAGAAGAGAATATTTTGATTTTTGGCGATTATGACGTTGATGGTACCACAGCAGTTTCATTAGTTTCGTCTTATTTAAAAAGTTATTATCACAATATTGCTACTTATATTCCAGATCGTTATAACGAGGGCTATGGAATTTCATATAAAGGAATTGACTATGCACATGATAATAATATTACGTTAATAATTGCATTAGATTGTGGTATTAAATCCATTGATCATGTGGCTTATGCAAATACAAAAAATATTGATTTTATTATTTGTGATCATCATAGACCAGGTAACAAACTGCCAAATGCAGTTGCTGTTTTAGACCCAAAACGAGAAGATTGCACCTATCCGTATGACGAATTATGTGGGTGTGGTGTGGGTTTTAAACTCATTCAGGCATTAGCCCAAAACAAAAATCAAAGTGTTGAAGATTTAGTTCCTTATCTAGATTTAGTAGCCACAGCAATAGGTGCAGATATTGTTCCCATAACAGGCGAAAATAGAGTGTTAGCTAAATTTGGATTAGAGGTTATTAATACAAATCCACGACCAGGAATATTGGCACTCATTCAAAATTTAAAAAATAAAAAACTAAGTATTACGGATGTTGTCTTTATTATAGCTCCCCGAATTAATGCAGCTGGAAGAATAAAACACGGAAATGCAGCTGTTGCTTTACTCACAGAATTTGATTTTGAACAGGCTTTAATTTTTGCTTCTGAAATTGAACAGCACAATACTGACAGAAAAGATTTAGACAAACAAATAACAAATGAAGCACTTTTACAAATAGAACAAAATCAAGAACAGCATAAATTTACTACTGTTGTTTTTAAAGAAAATTGGCACAAAGGCGTCATTGGAATTGTAGCCTCTCGATTAACAGAAACCTATTACAGACCCACAATTGTTTTTACAAAAAGTGGCGATAAACTAGCGGCATCTGCACGATCTGTTAAAAATTTTGATATCTATAATGCTTTAGAAGCATGTGCAGAATACTTAGAGCAGTTTGGTGGACACATGTATGCCGCAGGAATGACATTAAAACCAGAAAATTATCAAAAATTTAAACTTGCTTTTGAAAATGAAGTTCAAAAAACTATTCATCCCGATTTATTAGTGCCAGAAATTTCAATAGATGTAGAAATTAATTTTTCACAAATTAACCCTCGATTGATTCGTTTGTTAAATCAGTTTGAACCCTTTGGGCCACAAAATATGACACCTGTTTTTATTACTAAAAATGTAAAAGATACAGGGCATGCAAAACTTATGGGTAAAGATGAAGAACATTTGCGGTTGTTTATAAAACAAAACAATTCAGAGGGTATTCCAGCAATAGGATTTGGGCTTGGCAGCAAAATAGAACTTACTCAAAAATTTAATCTTGTTGATGTGGTTTATTCTATTGAAGAAAATGAATGGAATGGCACTGTAAATTTACAATTAAAACTCCGCGATTTAAGACAAAGTGAATAAAAACGAATCAGCAAAACACATAATTTTTATGGGATAACCATTAAAAACTCACATTTTTTTATTTTCGGTTAAAAAAATTCATTCCCCGATTTGTTTTTGTTCCATACAAATGAATTAAAATAGGAGATCAAAAAACGATCAAAAGCTCTACTAACAAGGCATATAATTTGGTTTTGGAATGATAGAACACGATAAAAAATGCTACTAGCGGGGATAAATATATCTTGCTTTTAACATTAATATTCTGATTATAAAGTATTTATAGTTTTTAATTAAAAATAACCCCAACCATATTTTAAAAACACAAATTATATAGCTTTAGTTATCTAAAATTCTATTCAAAATTCAAAAAATCAATCTTTCCAGCAAAAAAAAATGTCAACAAAATACAAGGCCACAACCACAGACGAAGCGTATTTTATAACCATAACCACTGTAGGTTGGATAGATGTTTTTACGAGATTGAACCAAAAATATGTTATTGACTTATCCTTTTTATTAATAAAAAAAATGCTTATATTTACTAAAAAAGATATAGAAAATATAGGCAATGCACTAACTAACCTTAGTTTGTTTGATT
>DAINSR010000186.1:0-5159 GCA_036741255.1 Flavobacterium sp. | reverse complement strand
TGGACTATATTGAATACATAATCGGTATAATTGAAATATTTACTTTGAAAGCTGGAGTTGAGCTTTTGTGTTTAGGCGTGATTTGAAATTAATAGTTTCTTTTTACACGAAATGATAATAAAAAACCTGCAAAATTATCTCTATGTTAAGACAGATTTTTGCAGGTATTCATTAATCTAAAACCGATATTATAAGTTATAGTATGTTAATTTTTTTTGAGTAAACTTATTATTTGTTCTGCAAGTTCTGTTCCTATTCTGTCTTGTGCTTCAGCAGTAGCAGCACCAATGTGTGGCGTTAATGAAATTTTTGGGTGCATTAAAATTTTCATTTTTGGTTTTGGCTCACTTTCAAAAACATCTAATCCCGCAAAAAGAACTTTACCACTGTCTAATGCTTCAATAAGTGCCAACTCATTAATAACTCCTCCACGGGCACAATTAACAATACCTACATCATTCTTCATTGCATCAAATTCGCTTTTATCTAAAACATATCCGTCTTGAGCAGGAACATGTAGTGTTATAAAATTGGAATTTTTAATCACATCTTCTAATGGCTCTGTTTTAATCTTAACATCAATAGATTGACCGTTAAAAAAATCTACTTTAATAACCGCTTCGTTTACATATTTATCTGCTGCTATAACTTTCATTCCTAGTCCAAGTGCCATTTTTGCAACTGCTTGACCTATTCTTCCAAAACCTACAATTCCTATTGTTTTACCTCTTAATTCAATTCCATTTGCATAAGCTTTTTTTAGCCCTTCAAAATTAGTATCACCCTCTAATGGCATGTTTCTATTGGCATCATGTAAAAATCGAACCCCAGAAAAGAGATGTGCAAAAACTAATTCTGCCACAGATTCTGATGACGAGGCTGGCGTATTGATGACATGTAAGCCTTTTTCACGAGCATAAGTTACATCAATATTATCCATCCCAACACCACCACGACCAATAATTTTTAATCCTGGACAGGCGTCAATGATGTCTTTTCTAACTTTAGTGGCACTGCGAACTAAAATTACTTTAACATCGTGAGTGTTTATATAATTAGCCACTTGTTCTTGGGCTACTTTTGTAGTTATAACTTCAAAACCTCCTTTTTCAAGGGCTTTTACACCACTTGGCGATATTCCATCGTTTGCTAATACTTTCATGTAATTATTATTTTATTTTTTTATTTGGAATTATAGAAAACTCATAATTTTATTCTTGCGTGTAAAAATTATACTATGAGTGCTTAATAATTCTAGCTTTACATTTTTAATTATATTTTGTTTTCTAATTCTTTCATAACATCTACTAACACCTGAACGCTCTCAAGTGGTAGAGCATTGTACATAGAAGCTCTATATCCGCCCACAGATCGATGACCTGGTAGTCCAGAAATACCAGCTCCTTTCCATAGACTGTCAAATTGTTCTTGATGTGCCTCGTTTTCTAACAAAAATGTAGCATTCATCACACTTCTATCTTCTTTTGTGGCTGCACCTTTAAAAAGTGGATTTCTGTCTATTTCATTATATAATAAATTAGCTTTTGCTTCATTTATTTTTTCAACAGCAGCAATACCCCCCAGATTTTTTAGCCATTGTAAAGTTAAAAGAGAAGCATACACAGAAAAAACAGCTGGAGTATTATACATACTATCGGCTTTTATATGTTTTTCATAATCAAGCATACTAGGGATAGTGCGTCCTGATTTTCCTAAAATTTCTTCTTTTATAATTACTAGTGTAGTTCCTGCTGGTCCCATGTTTTTTTGAGCCCCAGCATAAATTAAATCAAAAGCAGAAAAATCAAGTGTTCGTGAAAAAATATCAGAACTCATGTCGCAAACCACTGGAATATTAGTTTTAGGAAACGATTTCATTTGAGTTCCAAAAATTGTGTTGTTTGAAGTGCAATGAAAATAACTAGCATCTTGAGGAATTACAAAATCTTTTGGCACATAATTGTAATTTTGGTCTTTTGAAGAAGCAACCGTAATTGTTTCTCCAAATATTTTTGCTTCTTTAATAGCGGCACTTGCCCAAGTACCCGAATCTAAATAAGCCGCTTTTCCGTTCACTTTCATTAAGTTATAAGGAATCATAAGAAACTCTAAACTTGCACCACCCTGTGAAAACAAAGCTTGATATCCTTTACCTTGCAAGTCTAATAATTCAAGTGCTAAGGTTCTTGCTTCGTCCATTACCGCAACAAAATCTTTACTTCTGTGTGAAATTTCCAATATTGATAAACCCGAATTATTGAAATTCAAGACTGCTTGAGCAGATTTATCAAACACTTCTTGCGGTAAAATACATGGTCCAGCACTATAATTATGTTTTTTCATTTTAAACTAAAGTTTATAAAAATTTATATGTGATTTTGTAGGCTGCAAATTTCGTAATTGAACTATAATTTGAACAAGAATTAACATTCTAATTAGGCTATGTTATTAACAATAACGTTGTAGTTGTGTAAAAATATATTTTTATGAAAAAAAAATAAAAATTTTAAAACCAATATTTAACTTCTCTCGTAAATGGCAATATAACTTAAAAAAAATTAAATCATGAAAACCAAAAATGTAACAAAAGTTCTAGTAGTATGTGCATTAATTATTGCAGCTAATTTGTTTGCTCAAAAAGAAAAAACTGTAATTGTGGGCGGTGCTCCAATGTATCCTTCAAAAAACATTGTAGAAAACGCACTCAATTCTAAAGATCACACAACACTTGTAGCAGCAGTTAAAGCAGCAGATTTAGTAAATACGCTAATGTCTGATGGTCCATTCACAGTATTTGCACCCACAAACAAAGCTTTTGAAAATTTACCTAAAGGAACGGTTGAAACATTATTGAAACCAGAAAACAAAAAATTATTACAAACCATATTGACTTATCATGTAGTAGCTGGAAAATTAAATGCAAAAGATTTAAAATCTGCAATCAAAAAAGGAAATGGTAAAGCAGTTTTAAAAACAGTAAGTAATGGAACATTAACCGCATGGAAAAAAGGTAAAGATTATTACATTACTGATGAAAATGGAATGATGGCAAAAATAACTATTGCAGATGTAAACCAATCTAATGGAGTTATACATGTTATTGATGCTGTTGTAACGCCAAAATCATAATATATTTTGTTTTTTTGTTTGAAAAGAGCTTTCGTTTTGAGAGCTCTTTTTTTATTATTATAGTTTGCTTAAAAAAAGAAGCGTATCTACATCATCTGCATAATCCCAGAGACTAGGTTTTTGTGTAGTGCCAAATGGGATAGAATTTTTAACTAAATTATTTGAAACAATGCACTGAATTTGATTTGAGTCTTTTTCAAAACGATTTTCAACTTCTGTTAAATCTTTATAATATTCATAAAAAACAGATGATATGGGTGATGCATAATTGGTGTCTTCTTTTAATGTTAAAAACTCATTATCTAGTAATTTGTAATTACTCATTAAAAAAACAGCTTTGTTGTAGTCATAATTATTAGCATATTTTTCATAAAAAATAACCTCTTTATAGGTAAATACTGCCTCAAAGAAAAATTTAAAATCATATCCCTCAGGGACAAATAATTTTGAAACATTTCTGCACCCAAGACCAAAATATCTAAAAATATCCTCACCCAGTTGAATCAAATCTTCAAAAGATTCTTCTCCGTTTAAAACAGCAACCGAGTTTCTGTTTTTTCTTATAATACTAGGAACGTTCTTAAAATAATATTCAAAATATCTTGATGTATTATTACTTCCTGTGGCAATAATGGCATCAAAACCCTCTAATTTTCCGTCAATAAATGTTATTTTATCTGCTAATTTAGAGTTTGTGGCAATTAAATATTTTGACAAAAATTTGATGAGATATGCGTCATTAGAAGATGTTTTAACCAAAACCTGATGCCCTGATAGTAATACACAAACAAAATCATGAAACCCTACGAGTGGAATATTTCCGGCTAAAATGAGCCCCACTTTTTTTGAATTGGTTTTACTAAAATCGTATTTAGAAATCCATGTATTCAAATTATCCTCGGTTAAAGATGCAGCCCATGATTCTACACTAAACAAAACTTGTTCAGGAGTAAACCATCCATTGTGCGATTGTGAAAGTGCAATTAACGCTACAAAATCATCATAAAACATCTCGTTATTTGTAACAGTATTCAACTTTTTATATCCATTATTTGTAAACTGTTGCAGAAAATTACCCAAGGCAATAAAACTGGATTTAATTTCAAATTGTAGCATTTGTGGCTTGTTTATGTGTAGTTTACATTGTAATTTTGCACAAATTTAGTAATTAGTTATTAGTAAATAATAATTAGTTTTTAGTTTTAATTTTTTTTGACTTTTACAACACGTAATATGGCTATTAAAATAACAGATGAATGTATAAATTGTGGTGCTTGTGAACCCGAATGTCCTAATACTGCAATTTATGAAGGTGCCGATGACTGGAGGTATAAAGACGGGACAAAATTATCGGGTAAAATTATCTTACCCGATGGTACTGAGGTAGATGCAAACGCAGCACAAACTCCGTTATCAGATGATTTATACTATATAGTTCCAGGAAAATGTACTGAATGCAAAGGGTTTCATGATGAGCCTCAATGTGCTGCCGTGTGTCCGGTGGATTGTTGTGTGCCAGATGAAAATCATGTAGAAAGTGATGAAACATTACTGAGCAGACAAGCTTTTTTGCATAATGAATAACATTGGTTTCCTTAACAAAAGAGAGGGTTTAAAAGTATGAATTTGTAAACTAAACTAAATTCATCAACTTAATGAATTTGATTAATGTTTGATTTTGAAATAAATGTAAGAATCACAAAATCAAGACTTTTTAGACAGTACCATTCAAATAAGACATCATAACACTTTAATAATTACTAACTAAAATTAAAATCCTATTTTGGGATTAATTGACTTATGAAAGCAGGAATTGTAGGATTACCAAACGTTGGAAAATCAACGCTATTTAATTGTTTGTCCAATGCAAAAGCACAGAGTGCCAATTTTCCGTTTTGCACCATAGAACCTAACATTGGAGTGGTAAATGTTCCTGATACAAGGATAGCAAAATTAGAAGAATTAGTAAAACCAGAACGTGTTGTAATGGCAACGGTTGATATTGTTGTTTCGGTTTTATTAAATCTCTA
>DAINSR010000185.1:1686-5163 GCA_036741255.1 Flavobacterium sp. | reverse complement strand
TGATATTGTTGATATTGCAGGATTAGTAAAAGGTGCCAGCAAGGGTGAAGGATTAGGCAACCAATTTTTAGGAAATATTAGAGAATGTAATGCCATTATTCATGTGTTGCGTTGTTTTGATAATGATAATATTGTTCATGTTGATGGCAATGTAAATCCAATTCGTGATACAGACACTATTGATATTGAATTGCAATTAAAAGATCTTGAAACAGTAGAAAAACGCTTAGAAAAAGCAAATAGGGCTGCTAAAACAGGAAACAAAGAGGCACAAACTGAAAAGGCATTGCTAGACCGTATTAAAGAGGCATTATTACAAGCCAAATCAGCACGAACCGTTGTGGCACAAAATGCAGATGAAGAAGCATTATTACAAGATTTTCAATTAATTACAACAAAACCTGTTTTATATGTTTGTAATGTTGATGAGGCTTCAGCTGTGAGTGGAAATAAATATGTAGATCAAGTACGCGAATTAGTAAAAAATGAAAAAGCAGAAGTTATTGTCCTTTCGGTGGGTGCAGAGGCAGATATTACAGAGCTTGAGAGTTATGAAGAGCGACAAGTTTTTTTAGAAGATATGGGATTAACAGAACCTGGATCTGCAGTTTTGATTAGGGCTGCTTATAAACTTCTTAATCTTCAAACCTATTTTACGGCTGGGGTTAAAGAAGTAAGAGCCTGGACAATTAATGTGGGCGACACTGCTCCACAGGCTGCGGGTGTTATTCACTCTGATTTTGAAAAAGGGTTTATTCGTGCAGAGGTAATTGCTTATGATGACTATGTTTTATATGGAACTGAAGCAAAAGTTAAAGAAGCTGGAAAACTTAGAGTTGAAGGGAAAGAGTATATTGTAAAAGATGGCGATATTATGCACTTTAGATTTAATGTCTAAAAAATATCTCTTAGTCAGTTTATTTATTTCAATATTGATAATGATTCAATACCTACCCTGCGTGAGGGCGAAGTTAAAGTAGCTTGAGGCAGGTTTTTGAAGATTTTTAAAAGATGCGGGTGGCGATAGCACAGCACGCATGTATTTAAAAACTCAAAACCAACTCTACTACTTGACGCAGACCGACGGCATGTGGCGAAGGGCAAAGAAAGGGAACATGCAGGCACGCCCAAAAAATCATTTCATTCTTCATCAAGCCTGATTTTGACTTTCTTTTATGGCTTCTATAATTAGATTGATGGAGGTTGTGTTTGTATTAATCGCATATTTTTTAGTTCCGTAAGAACCATATTTTTCTATTGCGGTGATAGAGAAAAGTCCGAAAACGGTTGTACTTGTGGCTGCAGCCAAGTGCATCATACCGCTATCTGCCCCTATAAAAACATCAATATTTTCTATAAAAGAGGCTATTTCTCTGAGGTCTTTACTGTAAAAAGTGGGTAGCTTAAAATCTATTTGTGAAACATTTTCAACGGGCAAAATTTCAATGAGGTTATATTTTGAAAATTGAGTATTTAATGCCTCATAAAATTCATTCCACCATTGTTTTGAATAGCATTTACTGCCTGTTGCAAATGTGAAAATAGCGATGGTTTTTTTTGAATTATCAGGAACTAAGGCATCGACTAGTTTTTTTCCTGATGCTAATTCGGTAGTGTTAAGTTTAATATTGAGTTGGGGGATAGGTTTGTTAAAATCTTGATTTTCAAACACATATTTCCTTAATTTGTAAACAGGTAGTTTTGCAAAATGTACTTGGTCTGTGGAAAATGAAATGAGGTTGTCAAATTCATTTCCGTAAAATTTATAAGAACTTTTAGAAAACTTAGTGGCTAATTTTCCTGAAGACGAACCTGACTCAACATTGATAACTAAATCGTATTTTTTGAATAATAATTTGAACCACGTTTTGAGATAGCTTAACAGTTCTTTAAAATGTTTTTTAGGCAGTAACAAATAATTGTCTATGCGGTCATAATTTTGAAACAATACAGGTGTAACACCACCTTTTACAAAAAAAGATACCCTAGCATTTGGGAAAATTTCTTGTACTTCTTGTACTAAAGGTGTTATTAACAAGATATTTCCTAAGCGATGATTTGTGCGAATAATCAAAATTTTTTTTATAGAATTAACATCCTTAATTCGGTCTAAATCTGATAAAGATTTTAAGGGATTTCCCACTGAGCCTGTTATAAATTTTGTGAGTTTTCGTCTAAAAACATTGATGCTTTTTAACTTCATTTTTTTACTTTTTTATAAACGGGAATAACATAACTAAGCGTATAATTAAAACTAGTTCCAAATTTACCTTCGTAGGTTCTATTAAAACCAGGTATATATAAATTATCAAAATTAGAAGGTTTTTTATTAGATACTAAATAATGTAATCTGGCGGTAAAACCGATGTAAACATTTGAAAAAACTTCTGCTTTTATACCTCCTAAAAATTCAATCCAACTGGCATTGAGTCCATTAAACTGTTGCCCAGATGGTAAGGTGGCAAGACCATAATAATTAACAGAATCATAAATAGAGAATGAGTTGAGCTGTTGGTTAAAAGAACTTACACTATATCGTGTACCCACATATATCATGTTTTGTAAATCAAGCCAATTTTGATGTGCGTTGTAGTCAAAACCCACTTTAAAATAAGAGCCTTTTGTAGTAAAATTAAAGCGGTCGTCTGCTGTGGTTTTTGTTTCATTGCCCAGCTCTGCAGCTATATAAAATTTTTGTGAAATTCTATAATCTGCAACAAATTCAATGCCTCTATAATCTTTATCATAAAAAGAACGTGCTATTCTATGTAAATCTACTCCAAATCTGACTCCATATTTTTCTTTGATAGTATCTTTCACATTTTGTGAAAACCCAATACTTGAAAAACACAAATAAACAAAACTAAAAATATATTTTAACATGGGTTTCATTGTTGTTTTCTACATTGGGTTGAACTATTTCATAATCTAAAATCCAGTTAGATGTTGATAAAACGAAACCGTTAGTATCGTTTAGCTTAAAAGTTGTTTTGTATCCGCAAGCTCTAGAAATATAGGTGTTTGTTCTATCATAGTTAAATGCAGGACTGTCAGTAACATCATTTGTAGTAATATCATCTGCACCGTTTAGTATAAAATTAAAAGTTGTATTATCTTGAGTTGTTTTTAATGGGATTTTAATAGAGCTTACTGCATCAAAGTTAAAACCCTCAGATTGAGAGCTTTCAACAACACGAAGGTTTGATACATTTTTTAATTGTGTTTTAGTTACAAAATCATAAAAATCTACCACCAATAAGGGAGTCGTTGGGGTTGTATCGGCACAAATATCATCTTTTTCGCAATACCATGAAAATGATGCTAAAAGAACCATTAACAAAATTATAATAGGTTTGTTCATATTGATATGGTTTTCTATAACTAATTTAATAAAGAATCTTAGGGCAATTCATAATAAGTAACCTAATTAGTGAATACAAAATTATCCACTAAGCCTCTCTTTTTTTTAAAAGCACC
>DAINSR010000185.1:0-1676 GCA_036741255.1 Flavobacterium sp. | reverse complement strand
TTTGCGCTGTAAAAGTACAACATTTTCTACATGATGCGTTTGCGGAAACATATCTACAGGCTGCACACGAGTAACTTTGTAATAATCGTTTAAAAGGAACAAATCTCTTGCTTGTGTGGCACTGTTACAGCTTACATAAACTACTTTTTGAGGAGCAATTTTTATGATTTGAGCAACCACATCTTGATGCATTCCGTCTCGTGGTGGATCTGTAATAACAACATCTGGAATACCATGCCGAGCAATAAAATCGTCATTGAATACATTTTTCATATCTCCTGCAAAAAATTCGCAATTTGTTATATGGTTTCGAGTAGCATTTGATTTTGCATCTGCAATAGCCTCTGGCACCGCCTCAACACCTATTACTTTTTTAGCTTGTTTTGATATAAACTGAGCAATGGTACCTGTTCCTGTGTATAAATCATATACGAGTTCACTACCCGTTAATCCGGCAAAATCTCTTGTTATTTTATATAATTCATAAGCTTGTGCCGAGTTTGTTTGGTAAAAAGATTTGGCATTAATACTAAAATACAACCCTTCCATTTCTTCTAAGATATAATCTCTGCCTTTGTACAATTCAATATTTTGGTCATAAATTGTATCGTTTGCTTTGTTATTAATAACATATAAAAGCGATGTGATTTGTGGAAAAGTTATTGATAAATGCTTCAAGATTAATTCTCGTTTGGGAGCATCATCTTCAAAAAACTGAATCAGTACCATAATTTCACCCGTTGATGTCGTTCTAATCATTAGTGTTCGTAGCAAACCTTCGTGATTTTTTGGATTAAAAAATGTTAATTGATGCTTGTTTGCAAAGTTTCGCACCTCATTTCTTATGGCATTAGAAGGGTCTTCTTGTAAATGGCAAGTGGTAATATCGAGTATTTTATCCCACATTCTTGGAATATGAAAGCCAAGAGCATTTTTGTTTTCATATTCAACCCCTGATTCAATTTCTTCAAAAGTCATCCAACGAGAGTTAGAAAAACCAAACTCCATTTTATTTCTATAAAAAAAAGTTTTTTCTGAGCCAACGATAGGTTCAAAATCTGGCAATTCTATTTTTCCAATACGCTTTAAGTTATTATAAACCTCTTGGTTTTTATAAAATAATTGCCTTTCATAGCTCATATTTTGCCACTTGCACCCCCCACAAATGCCAAAATGAGTGCATACGGGTGCTGTTCTGTGTTCTGAATATTTATGAAAATTGATGGCTTTTCCTTCAAAATAAGCTTTTCGTTTTTTTAAAGTTTGTACATCTACCACATCGCCAGGTACTACATTTGATAAAAAAATTACCTGACCCTCTGGTGCTTTTGCCACACAAACACCTTTAGATCCAGCATCTAGCACTTCAATATTTTTAAAAACTATTTTCTCTGTATGCTTTTTTCCCATGACACAAAAGTATAAGATTTTTTACAGATTTTTACAACTCTATAATAAATTTAAAATTGAAGTGATTTAAACTTTTTGAATTTTAGTGAAAATTAAGGATTTTGTATCCAATTGAAGTCTTTTTTAAGTTAGCTGGACTACGGAACGAAAAAAAGGCAAAAAGTGGGTGCAAAAGACAAATTTTTTAGCAAATGGAAAAAGTTTGAATCACTTCAATTTAAAAATTTTGATTTTATATATTTGTATTCAAATAAATTATAAGCCAA
>DAINSR010000184.1:0-5194 GCA_036741255.1 Flavobacterium sp. | reverse complement strand
TTCTATTTTTTCACGGAGATCTTGACGGATATTCACACAAAAACCAGTAGAACCATATTTGTATATGAATGAAAATTTAGACCCTACAAATTCAAAATTTAATCCTGAAGAACTCGATTTAGAAAAAAAATTGCGACCCCTTTCTTTTGATGATTTTACAGGTCAAGAACAAGTAATTGAAAACTTACAAATTTTTGTAAAAGCTGCTAATTTAAGAGGTGAAGCACTTGATCATACTCTTTTTCATGGTCCTCCGGGTTTAGGTAAAACCACTTTAGCAAATATTTTAGCAAATGAACTAGGAGTGGGCATCAAAATTACTTCAGGTCCTGTGTTAGACAAACCTGGAGATCTTGCTGGATTACTAACAAATCTTGAAGAACGAGATGTGCTTTTTATTGACGAGATACATCGACTAAGTCCCATAGTAGAGGAATATTTATATTCGGCTATGGAAGATTTTAGAATTGACATCATGATTGAATCAGGACCAAATGCTCGTTCAATTCAGTTAAATCTTAATCCTTTTACACTTGTGGGAGCAACCACTCGATCAGGACTTTTAACAGCTCCTATGAGGGCTCGATTTGGAATTCAGAGTCGCCTGCAATATTATAACACAGAGTTGCTAACAACTATTGTGCAACGAAGTTCCTCAATTTTAAATATGCCCATAACTATGGAGGCGGCAATAGAAATTGCAGGAAGAAGCAGAGGAACACCACGAATTGCAAATGCTTTATTGCGAAGAGTTAGAGATTTTGCACAAATAAAAGGAAATGGTAGTATAGATATTGAAATTGCCCGATTTGCTCTACAAGCACTTCACGTGGATGCTCATGGACTTGATGAAATGGACAATAAAATTTTAACCACTATTATTGATAAGTTTAAGGGAGGACCAGTGGGTCTTTCTACACTTGCTACAGCAGTTTCTGAAAGTAGTGAAACGATAGAAGAAGTTTATGAACCTTTTTTAATTCAAGAAGGTTTTATTATGAGAACACCAAGAGGACGTGAGGTAACTGAAAAAGCGTATAAGCATTTAGGAAAAATTAAAAACAATATTCAAGGCGGTTTGTTTTAAGTTATTTTAGCACAATTAGAAGCTGTTTTTTTAACGAATAGCCTGAAATTTTTTTGTTTCAATTCTTATTTTAAATTTGTCAATTGAATTTTAATAAATTAAATTTAGCAGTTTTTAATTTTTTAAGCAAAAGTTAAATAAGAGTCTAGGCTCTCTATTCACGTCTTTTCAATTGAAATTCTATATCCTAATAGTGGAATAGCTTGTTTATGAACCAAAAAATGTATTAAGTAAAAGTAAAAATTTGATGATAACACATATTCAAGGAAAGTTAGTAGAAAAAACACCTACTGAAGTTGTTATAGATTGTAATGGAGTGGGATATATGATTCATATTTCTTTGCACACATTTTCATTACTACCAGAAACGGATTATTTAAAATTATTTACCTTTTTACAAGTAAAAGAAGATTCACATAGTTTATACGGATTTGTTGAAAAACAAGAACGTGAGTTGTTTAAGCTTCTTATTTCTGTATCGGGTATTGGAGCAAATATTGCCAGAACCATGTTGTCATCACTTTCACCATCAGCAATAATAAATGCCATTGCAACTAATGATGTGGCAACAATACAATCTATTAAAGGAATTGGTGCTAAAACAGCACAACGTGTTATACTTGATTTAAAAGACAAAGTGTTAAAAATTTATAGTTTAGAAGAAGTTTCTTCATCAAACTACAATACAAACAAAGAAGAAGCGTTATCTGCTTTAGAAGTTTTAGGCTTTAACAGAAAAATTGCTGAAAAAGTAGTAGATAAAATCATTAATGAAAATCCTAATTTAGCGGTTGAAATTATTATTAAATTTGCATTAAAAAATTTATAATTATTTGAAAAATAGAAGTTTATTTATTATTTCATACACAAAAATAGTATTAGTTTTTCTTTTACTTAGCAATTCAATTGTATTAGCTCAAGAAGTTGTAAAAGACACTATAAAAAAAGGGTATAATCAAGGTAGCTTAGAAATGCCAAATCCTGTTAGTATTTTGGAAGCTTATACCTATGATCCTGTATCTGATAGATATTTTTACACCAACACTTTTGACGGCTTTAATGTAAATTACCCCATAATACTTACCCCTCAAGAATATGAGGATCTTGTAAGAAGAGAAGCTATGCGAGAGTATTATAAGAAAAAATTAAGTGCCTTAGACGGTAAAAAAGAAAGTTCTGAACAAGCAAAAAAAGATTTACTCCCCCGATATTACATTAAATCTAAACTTTTTGAAACTATTTTTGGGGGTAATACCATAGATATAAAGCCTAATGGTTCTGTAGAATTAGACTTAGGGGTTCGATTTACAAAACAAGATAACCCTGCTTTATCACCAAGAAATAGACAAAATACTACATTTGATTTTAATCAAAGAATAAGCCTTGGATTACAAGGTAAAGTGGGTACACGGCTAAATGTAAATGTCAATTATGATACACAATCTACATTTGCTTTTCAAAATTTAGTAAAACTTTCTTATGATCCATCAATAGGAGGTATAAATCCTACAAACCTTAAAGGATCTATTCCTAAAGAGGTTAAAGGTAATGAAGATTCAATTATTAAAATAATTGAGGTAGGAAATGTGAGTATGCCCTTAAATAGCACGTTAATTAGAGGGGCACAAAGTTTATTTGGCGTTAAAACACAATTGCAATTTGGAAAAACTACTGTAACAGGAGTTTTTTCAGAACAAAAATCTCAAACCACATCTGTTAATGCTCAGGGAGGGGCTACAATTCAAGAATTTAGCCTTTTTGCACAAGAGTATGACAACGATAGACACTACTTCTTATCTCAATATTTTAGAAATAATTATGATAAAGCTCTTAGTAATTATCCGTTTATTGATAGCCGTGTTCAAATAACACGTGTAGAAGTTTGGGTAACTAACAGACAAAATAGAGTCAATGCACAAGACAATAACTTAAGAAATATTATTGGGCTACAAGATTTGGGCGAGGCACAATTGGATAATATTGCCGATGAAACCATTGTGGGGCTAAGTCCAATTCCTTCCGATTTTTTTAATGTTCCCGCTCAGACTCCTCCAAGTAATAAAAACAATAAGTTTAATCCTTCAACTATTGGTCAATCAGGCAGTTATCTTAATAATCAAATTAGAAATATTGCAACAGCAAATAGTGGATTTTCTATACCTGGCGTAACCGTTCAAGAAGGTCAGGATTATGTAAAACTAGAAAATGCCCGAAAACTTGCTAGTAATGAGTTTAGCTTTCATCCACAATTAGGGTATATTTCTTTAAATCAACGTTTGTCTAATGATGAAGTGTTGGCAGTTTCTTATCAATATACTATAGGGAGTGATGTATATCAAGTAGGGGAATTTGGTACTGACGGTGTTGATGCAACACAAATAGACAATGCGTCAGGGGTTGCAGTACCTTCCTCTCAAAGTTTGATTTTAAAAATGCTAAAAGGAACATTGGTAAACGTTAACAAACCTATTTGGAATTTAATGATGAAGAATATCTATCAAATCCCAGGTGGTTTTCAATTAGTACGAGAAGATTTTAAATTTAATATCTTATATACAGATCCTTCGCCTTTAAACTATATTCAAAAGGTGGGTTCAACACCTTTTCCAGACGAAAACAATCCGAGTTTGAGTTTGCCCTATACCATTACAAGCACGCCATTAATAAAAGTATTCAATTTAGATAAGTTAAATTTTACAAACGACCCTCAGCTTGGTGGTGATGGTTTTTTTGATTTTGTACCTGGCATTACAATTGATACACAAAACGGCAGAATTATATTTACTAATGTGGAGCCTTTTGGGAAAACCTTATTTGAAAAATTAAAACTAGGAACAGAGGATTATGCCGTAGATGTTACTTATAATCCTAATCAAGAAAAATATGTTTTTAAAAATCTATATACAAAAACACAAGCTCAGGCACTACAAGACAGTGAAAAAAATAAATTTCAATTAAGAGGGAAGTATAAGTCAACTTCTAACGATGGAATTCCAATTGGTTCTTTTAATGTGCCACAAGGGTCTGTTGTGGTTACTGCAGGCGGTAGAGTACTAATAGAAGGTGTAGATTATACAGTAAATTATCAATTAGGAAGAGTTTATATTACAGATGCTTCGCTTTTAGCCTCAAACATTCCTATCAAAGTTTCGTCAGAAAATAATGCGGTTTTTGGTCAGCAAACCAGACGATTTTGGGGCATCAACGTGGAGCATAAATTTAATGAAAAATTTCTGTTAGGAGGAACTATTTTAAACATGAGTGAACGACCATTTACTCAAAAAACAGACTATAATCAAGAGGCAGTAAACAATACAATTATTGGTATTAATACAAACTTTGCTACTGAAGTCCCTTTTCTTACACGTTTGGCAAACAAATTACCAAATATAGATACAGATGTTCCTTCAAATTTATCCTTTAGAGGAGAAATTGCATATTTGAAACCAGGTGCTTCTAAAAATGCTAACTTTAAAGGTGAATCAACAGTATATATTGATGATTTTGAAGGTTCTCAAACAACTATTGACATGCGTGCTGCTAATGCATGGAGTTTAGCAAGTACTCCGGTGGGTTTAGGGGGCGAAAAAACAGAAGGTGATTTATCTTACAATGACAAGAGAGCAAAAATTTCTTGGTACACTGTTGATCCAATTTTTTATACTCAAACACCAACAGGAATTTCTAACCAAGATCTTTCTTTTCATAAAACCAGACGAATTTTTAATAGCGAATTATTTCCCCAAGTAGATATTGCACAAGGGCAAACACAGGTTATTAGTACCCTAGATTTAAGCTATTTCCCAAAGGAACGAGGACCATATAATTTTAATCCAAGCGTGACTAATAATGTATTTCCAAGTGGTACAGAGGCTAGTAATTGGGGCGGAATTATGCGAAGTATTAACTCAACAAATTTTGTACAATCTAATGTAGAATATATACAATTTTGGTTACTAGATCCCTATTATAACGAACAAGGGAATGTAGTTAATACAGGAAATGTTGGAAAATTAGTAATTAATTTGGGTGAAATTTCAGAAGATGTACTTAAAGATGGGAAAAAGTTGTATGAAAATGGGTTGCCAGAGGCGGGTTCGTTAACAC
>DAINSR010000183.1:0-5217 GCA_036741255.1 Flavobacterium sp. | reverse complement strand
GAAAACAAAATGGATAAAAAAATAAGGGTCGCTTGAGTTTTTCAGCAGACCCTAAGTTAAATCACTTCTTGTTGATAAATCAATATTATTCTCGTTTTCTGTATAATTTCACAAATCAAATTAAATTTTTATAAACAAATTATTGAAAACTATTTAAAAATTTGTAATTTTGAATTTATATTAAACATAACAAGAGTTTTGCAATTTTAATTTAATTCTCAATAATGTTTTTATTTTAGATATGGTAACACAAATAACAAGAGGTATAAAAATTTCAGTACTCACTAGTTTTGAAGGAACATACTTTAAAAACTACAGCATTCATTTTGCCTTTTCTTATCAGATAACCATTGAAAATCAAAGTAAAGATTCAGTACAACTCAACTCACGGCACTGGGAAATTTTTGACTCTCTTAATAGTCAGCAAACAGTAGATGGTGAGGGCGTTATAGGAAAAAAACCAGTTCTAAAACCTGGCGAAACACATACCTATTCATCGGCTTGTTTGTTATCTTCTCCAATTGGCGCAATGAGAGGTTATTTTAGAATGATAAATTTTACTTCTACAAAATGTTTTAAAGTAGAAATTCCTACGTTTAAATTAAATGCTCCTTTTGCTCTAAATTAATTTTTTGCATTTTTAAAGTGTGTATCATCTTTTTTTGTTTTTAGACTGGATACAATTCCAAGCAGCTAAAAGAAGAAAACTTTTATTTGAACAAAAAAACATGAGCAATACAAAGCATTGAATTCACAAAGAATGTAACAAAAGCACAAAAAGTAAACTAATTATGGTTTGCTAAAATGATAAAAAATGATTCATAAAACATTTATATGTGCTTTTTTATTATGTTTGTAGCAAAAACTTTTAACAAATATCTGCTCACAAAATGTATAAAAATGCTTATTGTATTTTTCAAATAAGCTTAATAATTGAAACTTATTTATCTTTATATTATTTGTAGTGGTTTTGAAGTACTTAAATTTATTACAAAAAAATAAATTATTAATGTCAAATATTAGAATTACTAAACAATTTAGTTTTGAGACTGGTCATGCACTTTATGGATATGACGGAAAATGTAAAAACGTACATGGTCATAGTTACAAGTTGTTTGTAACAGTTATTGGTAAGCCTATAACTGAAAAAGCCCATGTAAAATTAGGAATGGTTATAGATTTTACCGATTTAAAAAAAATTGTAAGAGAGGAAATAGTTGATTTGTTTGACCATGCCACCGTTTTTAATAAAAACACCCCCCATGTAGAATTAGCAAACGAACTTAAAAAAAGAGGTCATCATGTAATTCTAGTAGATTATCAGCCTACTAGCGAAAACATGATAATTGATTTTGCTTCTAAAATTAAAAGTAGATTACCGCAAAATATTCAGTTACACTCATTAAAACTCCAAGAAACGGACTCCTCTTTTGCAGAGTGGTTTGCTTCAGAAAATTAGGTTTTTTCTTGAGTGCTTTTGATTAGATAAATAGAAAATAAATAGGACATTACTTATGTAAAGACTTTTAAATTTTCTTGGAATATGTGTATTTACTAAATGCAATTATAAATATATTTTGTGATGTAAATATTGGTAGATGTAAACATATAATAAAGCCTATCCAAGCGAAGTAAAAGAAGACTTCAAAAAAAATATAAAAGTTTTATCTTTTGTGGCTATACAACTTTGTATCTTTGAAAATCATAAAAATACAATAACTTGATTTCACGGTCGTCTATAGAAACTGTTTTTGAAACTGCTCGTGTTGAGGAGGTTATTGGCGATTTTGTAAATTTAAAACGTGCAGGGAGTAATCTGAAAGGGCTCAGTCCGTTTGTTGATGAAAAATCAGCTTCATTTATGGTTTCGCCCGTGAAACAAATTTGGAAGGATTTTTCAAGTGGAAAGGGAGGAAATGCCGTTACTTTTTTAATGGAACACGAACATTTTACTTACCCAGAAGCCATTAGATATTTAGCAAAAAAATACAACATAGAACTTGAAGAAACTGTTCAAACTAATGAAGATATAGCAACGGCTAATGAAAAGGAAAGTATGTATTTGGTTTCTGAGTTTGCCAGTAGTTATTTTCAAAATATTTTGTTACAAAATGAAGAAGGAATGGCTATTGGACTTTCTTATTTTAAAGAGCGAGGGTTTTCAATAGATACCATTAAGAAATTTAATCTCGGATATTCTCCAGACCACTGGGATGCTTTTACAAAAGAAGCATTAAGTAACGGATATAAGTTAGATTATTTAGAAAAAACAGGACTTACTATTGTAAAAGATGATAAGCAATTTGACCGCTTTAAAGGAAGGGTGATGTTTCCTATTCAATCTATGAGCGGAAGGGTTTTAGGTTTTGGGGGTCGAATATTAAGTAATGATAAAAAGGCTGCAAAATACCTCAACTCACCCGAAAGCGAAATTTATCATAAGAGTAAGGTTTTATATGGTATTTTTCATGCTAAACAAGCTATTGCAAAAAACAATAATTGTTATTTAGTTGAGGGATATACAGACGTAATTCAGCTAAATCAAGCAGGTATTGAAAATGTTGTTGCTTCATCTGGCACGGCATTAACCCCAGATCAAATACGATTAATTAATAGATTAACAACTAATATAACAGTACTCTTTGATGGCGATGCAGCAGGTTTGAGAGCTTCTTTGAGAGGTGTTGACCTTATTTTAGAGGCTGGAATGAATGTAAAAGTATGCACATTTCCTGATGGTGATGACCCAGACAGTTTTGCAAAAAAAACATCTTATGATGATTTGGTTCACTATTTGAATGAAAATGCTAAAGATTTTATTCAGTTCAAGGCATCGTTATTGATGCGAGAAGCTCAAAATGACCCTGTTAAAAAAGCCGATTTAATTAGAGATATGGTTGTGAGCATCTCTAAAATTCCAGATCGAATAAAACGCGAAATTTATATACAAGAATGTGCTAAAATAATGGATATTTCTGAAGAAGTTTTATTCAATACTCTTGCTCAACTTTTACAAAAAGAACTTTCAGATATTTCAAAACAAATCAAAACAGATCAAAAAGCCTTTGAAGTTGTTAAAAATGATGTTTCAACCACAGCTTCTTCAAAAATAGATATTCAATATGTTTTAGAATATCAAATTATTCAAATATTGTTGTTATATGGAAATATGGAAGAAGATTTTGAAGATATTTCTTATGCTACAAATGAAGATGGAGAAATTATTGAACAAAAGGAAATAAAGAGATATAAAGTTTATGAAAGACTTTTTCTTAGTTTACAAGAAGATGAAGTAGAACTGGCAAATCCTACATTTAAAGCCATTTATGATGATTTAATGAATTACTACAATTTAAATCAAAATTTTGACTTAGAACATTATTTACATCAAATTCCTGAACACATTGCTCAGGAAGTTACCTCTATTTTAATGAATGAAGAAAAGGAAGTATTACACAATTGGGAAACTAAACAAATTATAGTAAAACAAAAAAAGCAAACCGTTGGACAGTTTGTTACAGAAACAATTTTAACACTAAGATGGTATCTTGTAAATAGAATTATAGACCAACTCAAACAAGAAATTATTGAAAAACAACAAACAGATAATTCTGAAACATTAGCTATGGTTTGTGATTATCTGGGACTAACACATATTTTTTCAAAAAAATTAGGGAGAGTAATAAGCAGGCATTACTAAAATAAAATATAGTAACTTGAGTTCAATTATTAATACAAAGCTAATGGATTAGTATTTCAAATTTAATTTCTGGTTTTTTGGATAGAAATTGATAAGCTATTATACCAGCAATTAAGTTAGATAAGAAATTTAGACACTATCCTTAAAAGTGTGTAACGTTAAAAAGTTGATATTTTAAATTCTCAATCTTTTGTCAAATATAATAATAAATTGGTTTAAAACAATCCCCAAATTTTGTATTGGTATTGATCATTTTTTAGTTACTTTTTTTAAAGCTAAAAAGACGGATTTTAAAATGACATCATCTGTTGGGAATGACATTTTGTTTTTGGGATATTTTCTATTAAACCCAAAATATTTTTTTAAATTAATGTAACTTTTTTAAATAATTTACGTATAACCATGAATATTAAAAAAGCATTTATTAGAGCATGAGACAACTTAAAATTACCAAGCAGGTTACCAATCGTGAAACCGCATCTTTAGACAAATACTTACAAGAAATAGGAAAGGTTGACCTAATTACCGCAGACGAAGAAGTAGATTTAGCACAACGCATTAAAGCGGGTGACCAGCGTGCATTAGAAAAATTAACAAAAGCTAACTTACGATTTGTAGTTTCAGTTGCAAAACAATATCAAAATCAGGGTTTAACCCTCCCCGATTTAATTAACGAAGGGAATTTAGGACTCATAAAAGCAGCACAGCGTTTTGATGAAACACGAGGTTTTAAATTTATATCCTATGCCGTTTGGTGGATTCGTCAATCGATTCTGCAGGCGTTGGCCGAGCAGTCTCGCATTGTGCGATTGCCGTTGAACCGCGTGGGTTCCTTGAACAAAATAAATAAAATGTATGCCTTGTTAGAGCAATCTAGTGAGCGACCACCATCTGCAGAAGAAATTGCAAAAGAATTAGACATGACCGTAAATGATGTAAAAGAGTCTATGAAAAACTCAGGCCGTCATTTATCAATGGATGCTCCACTGGTTGAAGGTGAAGATTCAAACCTGTATGATGTTTTGCGTTCTGGTGAATCTCCAAATCCAGACCGAGAGTTAATTCACGAATCCTTACAAACAGAAATAGAAAGAGCCTTAGAAACATTAACGCCAAGAGAGGCAGATGTGGTTCGATTATACTTTGGTCTGGGCGATCAACACCCTATGACGCTTGAAGAAATAGGGGAAACATTTGATCTAACCCGAGAGCGAGTACGTCAAATTAAAGAAAAAGCAATCAGAAGATTAAAACACACCTCTAGAAGTAAAATATTAAAAACTTACTTAGGATAATTTATAATGAAGTGATTTAATCTTTTTCTCAAAAAATTAAAAGCAACCACAATACTAAATTATATATTAGATTAATACATAAAACTCTGGAAATAATCCAGAGTTTTGCTTTTAAAAATTGTAATGTTTGTCTAATAATTTTGAATATGTGCCATTTTGAAACCATAATATTTAACCTTTAACCCCAAAATACACATTAGAAATCTATTACAAACTAAGACT
>DAINSR010000182.1:0-5250 GCA_036741255.1 Flavobacterium sp. | reverse complement strand
AAAAATAATTCTTCAAAGTAACAAATGATTCCATATATTATTATTTACCTCTTATTTTTAATTGCCACTTTTAATGATAATAAAAAAAGCAGTAATAATTGGTACTTTTTTTTATTTATTGTGGCAAGTATCATGGTGGGTGTTAGAGACATGATAGGTGGGTTTGATGTTTATATTTATGGAGATATTTTTGAAGCACCCACACAATTATTACTTGCTTATGAACCAATGGAAATTGGCTTTAGATATTTTTTTGCTTTTTTAAAAATGTTTAACGAAAACCGCCATTTTATGTTTGTTGTAATGGCATTTATAATTTTTTATTTTCAGTTTAAAATCTATAAAAAATTAAGCCCACTGGTTTTATTGGCACTTTTCATTTTTTTTTCTAAGTTTTTTTTGATGTCTTTTGTGTATCTCAGGCAGGGTTTAGCTATGGGGATTATAACACTTGCTATTCCTTTTGCTTTAAATAAACAATATATAAAATATTTTTTTATTATTATCATAGCGTTTTATCTCCATAAATCATCTGTGCTGTTTGCTCCATTTATTTTTGTGGCACATAGAAAATTTAGTATTAATCAATTTTTCATCATAATTGGCATAGTAATTATTGTAGCGGTTAGTCCATTAAATAATATGCTGTTTGGTTTTTTAGCAGAATCAACAGGAGATGTTAAAGTGGCTGCCTATGTAATTAGAAATTCAGGGGTTAATATTTTTTACTTTATTGAAATTATTTTACTCTCAATAATTCTTATACAATATAAAAATGAATTTTATAAAAATAGCACTTCGCAAATGATTGCAAATGGGTTGTTTTTGTACATATTAGTTAGTTTAATAGGGATAACTAATGCTTCTTTTGTGCGTTTTAGTTGGTATTATTTACCCTTTTTTGTTTTAGGGATTTCATATTTTATATCGTTCCAAAAAAATGAAAGAAGTTTGTCGTTGTATAAAACATTAGTAATTGTTTATTTTACGCTACTTTTTTTTAGGCTACTCTTATTATATGACGCAGGGGACTTAATGCCTTATAAAACTATTTTTGAAAATTATGATAGAAACGGTTTGTGGGATCACATGGAGTATAGAAAAAAATAATTTATGATAACAATTTTTACCCCCACTTTTAATAGAGCTTATTTGTTAAATAGAGTCTATCAAAGTATTTTAGCTCAAACTAATAATACATTTGAATGGATAATTGTAGATGATGGTAGTATTGATGACACGGAACAACTCGTTCAAACTTTTTTATTAGAGCAAAAAATAGCTATTACTTATCATAAACAAGAGAATAAAGGAAAGCACTTTGCAATTAACAAAGGTGTTCAGTTGGCAAATGGTTCGTTATTTTTAATTTTAGATAGTGATGATGTTTTGCCAAATGACACGGTTGAATTTTTACTTTCTAATTATGCACAAATTATTGATGATTCAACTATAGGGGGCATAGCTGGAAGAAGAAATACAGCAGATGGCACCATTGTAGGGAGTAATAATTTTAACAAATTAATTTCAAATTCCATAGATATTAGATACAAATACAAGGTAACGGGTGATTTAGTTGAGGTTTTTAAAACAGAAGTGTTAAAAGAAATCCCCTTTCCTGAAATTGAAAACGAAAAATTTTGTCCTGAAGTTTTGGTCTGGAATCGAATTGCTCAAAAATATAATTTGTTGTTTATAAATAAAGGAATATATACAACTGAATATCTACCCGATGGTTTAACCGCAAAAATTGTTAAAATACGCATGACCTCACCCATAGCTTCCATGCTAACATACAGTGAATTAGCCTCATGTAATATACCCTTACTGCAAAAAATAAGAGCTACTATCAATTTTTGGCGTTTTGCTTTTAATTCAAAATCTAGTTTTTTAAACAAGTGGAAAAAGGTGAACCCGTTTTTTTCAATCATTACGTTGCCCATTGGCTATTTGATGTTTCAACGTGATGTAAGAAAATATATGAATCAATAAGGCTTATAAAATTAAATTAAAACACTAATTATGCGGATATTGCAAATTATAAATAGTTTAAACACTGGTGGAGCCGAGAAATTAATTTTAGATACTGTTCCCTTATACAATAAAAAAGGGGTTGTTGTAGATGTATTGGTTTTTCAAAATAATGATTATCCATTTCATGAAAAATTATTAGGCACACAAACGTGTAAGATTTATAATTTGAATGTAAAATCAGTTTATAATCCAGTAAGCGTTTTTAAAATGATACGCATTTTAAAAAAATATGATATTGCTCACGTGCATCTTTTCCCTGCTCAATATTTTGTTGTTTTGGCTAAAATGCTGTCTTTTTCTAAAGTTAAATTAGTTTTTACCGAACACAGTACTAACAACAAACGATTACAAAATAAGTTTTTTAAGGCAATAGATAAATGGATTTATTTTTTTTACACAAAAATTATTGCAATTTCAAATAATATTGAGGCAATTTTAAAAGCACACACGGATTTGAATAATCAGCGTATTATAGTCATTGAAAATGGGGTAGATGTGCAGCAAATAATGGAGGCAGTTTCAATGGACAAAACTTCTATTGATAAAAAAATTTCTGTAACAGATACATTAATATTGATGGTGGCGGGGTTTAAAATACCTAAAGATCAAGAAACACTTATTAAGGCAATGGTATTATTACCTCAAAATGTTAAGTTGATTTTAGCGGGTGATGGTCCCATGAAAGAAAAATGTGTAGATTTAGCAATAGAATTGGGCGTAGCAGCACGTGTTATTTTTGCAGGTGTTAGGTCTGATGTTCCTAGTTTGTTAAAAACAGTAGATTTAATTGTTTTGTCTTCAAATTATGAAGGAATGTCCCTTTCTTGCATTGAGGGGATGGCTTCTGGTAAACCATTTTTAGCCACAGATGTACCTGGTTTGCAAGAATTGGTCTCAGGATATGGAGTGTTATTTGAATGTGGAAATGTTCAAGACTTTGCAAACAAAATCACCCAATTTTTGACCGATGAAGCTTACTACAACACTGTTGCTTCTGCCTGTGAAAGTCGTGCAAAAGATTTTGATATAGAACAAATGATAGAAAGGCACATATCTTTATACAAAAATATTATATAATGCTCCCTAAATTAATTAGAACTTCAACAATACCAATTTCTTTAAATGTATTATTAAAAGGTCAGCTGCGGTTTCTTAATAAAACTTTTCAAGTTATAGGGGTTTCTGGCAATGGTAAAGATTTGTTAGATGTTAAAAGCAGAGAGGGAATACAAACAGAAGTGGTAGAAATGAAAAGAAATATTAGTCCATTTCATGATATTGTTTCTTTGTTTAAATTGTATATTTTATTTAAAAAAGAAAAACCTATAATTGTTCACTCTATTACTCCAAAGGCAGGTTTGCTTAGTATGCTAGCCGCTAAAGCAGCAGGAGTGCCTGTTAGAATGCATACATTTACAGGCTTAATTTTTCCTACTCAAACAGGAATTTTAAAGCAAATATTAATAAAAACAGATCAATTACTTTGCTGGGCAGCTACTCATGTTTATCCAGAAGGAAATGGTGTAAAAAATGATTTATTAGCATACGCAATAACTTCAAAACCCTTAAAAGTTTTAGCAAATGGCAATGTAAATGGCGTTGATTTAGATTATTATACCATTTCACAAGTTTCAAACGAACAAAAAACTTCTATAAAAGAATCGCTACAAATTGAACCTGACGATTTTGTATTTGTGTTTGTGGGACGTTTAGTTGCTGATAAAGGAATTAACGAACTTATTGCTGCATTTAAAAGACTTGACGAGTTGGTAAACAAAAACAATAACTCAGCAACATGTGATAAAACTTTAAAAATTGATTTTAAAAATAGTGAAAAAATAAAGCCAGGCAGCGTAAAACTTTTGTTAGTTGGTGCTTTTGAACATGAATTAGATCCATTGCAAAAAGATACACTTCTTGAAATAAACACAAATAAAAATATTATTTCTGTGGGTTTTCAATCAGATGTTCGTTCTTATTTAGCCCTTAGTGATGTATTTGTTTTTCCAAGCTACAGAGAGGGCTTTCCAAATGTTGTGTTACAGGCTGGAGCCATGGAACTGCCTTGTATTGTTACTAATATTAACGGAAGTAATGAAATAATTGAAGACCAATTTAATGGTTTTATAATTGAAGCAAAAAATCAAAAAGTGCTATTTGAAATTATGAGTGATATTATAAACAACCAGTCTCAACTTCAACCCATGAAATTCAACGCACGAAAACAAATTGAAGAAAAATTTGAACAGTCAATAGTATGGAAGGCACTTTTAGCAGAATATAATAATGTACTTACATTTCAATTTTAAGTTTTTAAGAAAATATATGTTGAGCTTTTATAGTGTGTTTAGTTGGTAAAAATGAATTAGTTATCAAATGTATTAAAACCATTGTGCCTTATAAGTTTATAAATTTAGCAACTTAATTTAAAATTAATTATGTATCAAAATATTTTTAAAAGACTTATAGACTTTAGTGTTGCTGTTATAGGATTAATTGTTTTAAGTCCTGTTTTTATTATAATAACATTAGGGCTGTATATAGCAAATGAAAGAAAGCCCTTTTTCTTTCAAACTAGACCCGGCAAAAATGAAAAACTTTTTAAAATTGTTAAGTTTAAAACTATGAACGATAGAAAAGATTCGTTTGGAAATTTGCTCCCCGATGCAGATCGATTGACAACCATTGGTGCATTTGTTCGTAAAACATCTTTAGATGAAATACCACAATTACTCAATGTTGTTAGAGGTGATATGAGTTTAATAGGGCCAAGACCATTACTTCCAGATTATTTGCCTTTTTATAATGAGTTTCAACTCAGACGACATCAAGTTAAACCCGGAATCACGGGTTGGGCTCAGGTAAATGGTAGAAATGCAATAAGCTGGGAGGAAAAATTCAAATTAGATGTTTGGTATGTAGATAATTTATCTTTTTTATTAGATATGAAAATTTTATTTTTAACAGCAAAAAAGATATTCAATACATCTGAAATATCTTCTAGCAATCACGCAACAATGCCACGGTTTGATAAAAAAGATTAAAACTAATATGTTTAAAATAAATAATAGATCAAAAACTACTTGTTTTAAGTTAAAAAACACACCCTTAAATATTAAACCCAAAATCCGCATTAGACTTCGCAATGAAAGCTAAAAACACAATAAAAATAAGTGCTCACGGACTTTTTTAAATTTTGGAATATAATAATATTTT
>DAINSR010000181.1:0-5259 GCA_036741255.1 Flavobacterium sp. | reverse complement strand
AATTGAGAAAGATTATTTAGAAACCATTATTGCCCTGCCCGACCAATTGTTTTACAACACAGGCATAAGCACTTACTTATGGATTGTAACCAACCGCAAGAGTGCCAACCGAAAAGGCAAAGTGCAATTGATTAACGCTACTTCTTACTTTAAAGACGGCAGTTCAAAAGACAGCGTAAGAAGTTTGGGAAGCAAACGCAAATTCATTTCGCCTGAACAGATTGAAGAAATAACCAAAATTTACGGAGAGTTTGAAGAAAGCAAGGTTTGCAAGATTTTCGACAATGCAGATTTTGCTTACCATCGCATTACAGTTGACCGACCAAAGAAAGACGAGAAAGGCAACATACTAAAAGACAAAAAAGGAAATCCTATAGCTGATGCAGATTTTAGAGACAATGAAAATGTCCCTTTTAAAGAAAGCATTGAGGAATATTTCAAACGTGAAGTATTACCACACGTTCCTGATGCTTGGATTGACCACAGCAAAACAAAAGTAGGTTACGAAATTAATATGACTAAATACTTCTATGAATTTAAACCGCTTCGCTCGTTGGAAGAAATACGCCAAGACATTATGAAGTTGGAAGAAGAAACAGAAGGACTTATTCAAACAGTAATCAAATAATGAAGAATATACAATTATATATCATTTCGCTTTGGCTGCTATTCTTTTTGATAGCAGTTAAAGAATTTGTGTTTGTGTCTTGGGAGTTAAGTTTTACTTGGGATGGCTTTGTAAATTTTGCATCAGCAAATATTCCAATGCTAGTAGCAACATTATTTCTCTTACTTGGGCTATTCTACTATTTCAGATTGACTTATATTTTAAAGGGCTCTACAAAACTGCCTAAAACAATAACAAAAATTGAAGACCAAAATTATGAGCATCTAACTTTTCTGACTACTTACATTATCCCTTTTTTAAGAGTAAAATTAGAAGGTAGGGATATGCTCATAACTATTTTACTTCTAATAATCATAGGGGCAATTTTCGTAAAAACAAATCTGTTTTATAAAAATCCCACATTAGCATTACTCGGTTACAAACTCTATAAAGTTGACACCGAAAAATCTTCAAATCTGATTTTCATTTCAAAAGATGATTTGAATTTGAATGACACGGTTCATCACATCCACTTACACAACAACGTATATTTTGTAAAAAAATGAATAGAGAGCAATTACTAGCACGGTTGGCATATTTCCTAAATCCTGAAAATGGAATTGGAGCAGCGTTATATTTTGTAATCAATCAAGATGGAGAAAATATTATTCGCTTTGCTGATATTGAAAACGAAGCTAAAAACGAATTAAAAGACCGCTTCTTGGAGTATATCGAAGATAAGTTTATCAATAATGAGGATTTACACTATCAAAATATAAGTGAGGCAGATGATAGAAAAAATGTTGTTTACAGATATGATATTGAGGAGCGACCTGAAAGCCTAAATATCCTTGATGAAATTCTTGCAGACGGAGAAAGAGACAACTTTAACTTCAACCAAAACAATCTTGACGGATTACAAGGCTACTTAATAACCATTGGAAACGAAGGAAATCAAATTGCACTTTACAAGAAGCACCATCCTGTTAACTTGCTTAGGCAAGACAGATTTTTACTATTTCCAAGCAATGAAAGATTAGTTAAAGCAGAAAACGACTTTATCGCTTTAGATAGAAGTTTTGACTTTATGATGGTTGATAACAATTTAATTGTATTGAAATTAAATACGCTTGAAAGGTTCTTTGGCTTTGAAGATGTTATAAGAAATCAAGCACAAAATATTATAGCTACAATCGAAGCAAATCAACTTTTGGAAGACATTGAACAACTGAATGAGCTTGCTCAATCATTAGCAACAGCCAAGAAAATAATGAAAGTAAGAAACTCGCCTGTGCTTAATGTGCCAGTTGAAAATGTGATAAACTTCATAAATAATCATCAGGAATTAACGGGTAGAATTGGTTTTAATGATGATGGCACAAGAGTTAGACTAACCACAGGAGTTTCTAAAAAGCTTTTCTTGAAATTGCTGAATGATGATTACTTGTTCTCACAGCTTACAGAGCTACAATACGACACACACGCAAAAGATAGATTGAACAACAATCAAGAGAAAGAAAACTAATGAGCAGACAAACTGAATATAAAGAAACAAGATTGCCTTGGTGTTCACAAATCCCATACAATTGGGAAGTAAAGCAGTTGAAGTATTGTTTTCAATTTACTACAGGTTTTACACCGCCAACAAAAGACGAAAATCTCTTTAATGGTGATAATATTTGGGTAACAATTGGTGATATGTCGGAGAGATATATTTCAGACAGTAAAACACGAATTACTGATGAAGCAATTGAAAAGTATAATGGAATACTTGTAAAAAGTGGTTCCTTACTTTTTAGTTTTAAATTATCAGTTGGTAAAGTTGCTTTTGCAACCAAGGATATTTACACTAACGAAGCAATAATAGCAATCCCTCCAGTAGAAAACTTAAATCTAAACTTCTTTTATTACACCCTGCCATTTCAACTATTACAAAATGCAAATGAGAATATTTATGGAGCAAAGATTTTAAATCAAGACTTAATAAAAAATGCATACTTAGTAATACCTCCTTTAAAGCAGCAAAACATAATTTCAAAGTTTCTTGATGAACAAACAGCAGAAATTGACAATCTTATTTCAAAAAAACAGAAACTGATTGATTGTTTGAAAGAAGAAAGACTTGTTCAAATACGACTTTTGACAACAAAAGGAATTGGAAAAAAACAATTCAAAAATTCAGGTATTGATTGGATAGGTGAAATTCCTAAAGAATGGGAGGCAAAAAAACTAAAATATGTTTCTCGTAAAGTTCAAACAGGAAACACACCACCAACAAGCAAGTATGAATATTATGGAGATGAGTTTAATTGGTATACACCTGCGGATTTCAGCGATAATCTTTTGCTTGAAAATTCAAGTAGAAAAATTTCATTTTTAGCAGTGCAAGATGAAATAGTAAGAGTTTTTCCAGAAAACTCTGTCTTAATAGTTGGAATTGGAGCTACTTTGGGTAAAGTTGGATATATCACAAGCCCAGCAAGCTCAAACCAACAAATAAATGCAATTGTATTTTCAAGTATTGAAGAGGCTAAATTTTATGCAAATCTATTTTACGCCTTTAAAGATGTTGTATTATCAAAGTCCAATGCTTCGACACTTGCAATTTTAAATCAAGCCCAAACAAAAGATTTTATAGTTCCCGTTCCAGCGGAACAGGAACTTCCTTTGATAGTGAATGAAATTGAAGAATTAAATACAAGAATTGAAAACACAATTAGAAAAATTGAACAGGAAATCGAATTAATAAAGGAGTATCGCACTTCTTTAATCAACGAAGTAGTAACAGGTAAAATCACATTGAACTGATATGACACTTTGCACCGCTTGGATAAGAAAAACAGGAGACAATGACGAATTAATATTCGCCACGGATAGCTGTTTGAGTGCAGGTGAAAGATGGCCAACGGGTATAAAACTTTTTGACCTGCCTAGAAAAGATGCTTTAATCTGCTTTGCAGGTAGAACAGACAGAGCCTATCCGCTTATTCTCAACTTAATTTCAGCACTTCAATACAACAAGGAATTTCAGGACAAGTCAAAAGATGTTTCCGATTTAGCTTTGTTTGTCTCAGAGCTTTTCACGGAGTTGGTTTATCTTATTTCTGAAAATTCAGAACCAGTGGACCAATTAAGAGCAGAAGCAAATTTTCTTTTTGGTGGTTGGAGTTGGAAGTTGCAAGAATTTGTATTGTTCAAAATCTATTACGACCCTGCTGAACAAAAATTTGTATTCAATGATAGCCTTGCAGACCTTAGAAAGAAGTCAAAGCAAGTTGTTTTTATTGGCGACCATTTAGACCAGGCAAAACAATTATTGAACAGAGAATTTGAAGGAGATAATTCTGATAACTTAGCCGATATGGAACCGTTAAAAGTGCTTTCCATAATGAGCAGAGACCAAGAAAGGTTCTCAACAATCAGAGGAGCTTTACAAATTGCCAAGGTTTACAAAAGCGGACACAATGAATTTTTTGGCGTAATGTGGCCAAGTATAAAAGGCAAGCCCCATTTTTTAGGCAAAGAATACAAACTGTTTGAAAAGCCCGAAGTAAGATATTTTGACCCTGACACATTGGTCATTCACGAAATGGCATTACCTGAATATCTTGATGTAATTTCAGAAACCTTATTTAGCGATTATGTTTCGTTTGTAGAGAAATGCTATCCAAACGGAAAGTTGACAACCAACCTTTCAAAGTCAGAACGGAAATTATTACTTGAAGTAATCAAGCATTCGTTTTACCAAAGTGTGGTGAACGATTTAAAAGACCCTGTAATCAACGGACAGGAGGAAGAAGCACAGCAAGAAGAAATTGAAGGTCCTGAAATGGTTGAAGCAGTGGCAGAAGAATTTGCAGTGGGTGCAAATGCGATGGTAGTAGAAGTAATTCCAGCGGTTGAAGCCGAAGAAGCACAACCCGAAATAAATACAGAAGAAAATAATGGAGACAATAAACAAGAATAAAATACACACCGAACAGACTTTTGAAACTGCCATTATTCAGCATTTATGTGCCAATGGTTGGACAGAAGGAACAAACACGGACTTTGACCGTGAATTGGCTTTTAATGCGAAATCTGTGTTGGCATTTGTGCAAGAAACTCAACCCAAAGAGTGGGATAAATTGGTGCAGTTTTACAAAGGTGAAACAGAAAGCCAGTTTGTAAAGAGACTTTTCAAGGAATTAGATTTAAGAGGAATGTTAGATGTAATTCGTCACGGCATTACAGACAGTGGCGTAAAGTTTCAGTTAGCCTATTTCCAACCCGACAGCCAATTAAATGAAGAAACCATAAGACTGTATGACCTGAACAGATTAGAAGTTACACGACAAGTAAAATACAGCCTTAAAAACGAAAACAGTTTAGACCTTGTGCTCTCCTTAAATGGTTTGCCCGTAGCAACCGTTGAACTGAAAAATCATTTTACAGGACAAGATGTAACCAACGCCAAAGCACAATTCAAATACGACCGAGACCCAAGAGAATTGATTTTTCAATTTAAGAAAAGGGCTTTGGTTCATTTTACGGCAGACAGCGATGAAGTGTATATCACTACCAAATTAGATGGAGATAAAACTCGTTTTCTTCCATTCAATAAAGGATATAACAACGGAGCAGGAAACCCACCAACTGAAGGTTACAGAACG
>DAINSR010000180.1:0-5279 GCA_036741255.1 Flavobacterium sp. | reverse complement strand
TTATTTATTCCTTACTTGAGGCACGTTCCCTACTGAGCATTTTGTAATTGAATTTAAGGTCCGTGAGTACTATTTTTATTGTGTTTTTAGCTTTCATCACGAAATCTAATGCGTTTGGGTTTAATTAGACATCACATTTGATGTTACTAATAAAATTAAATTAAAACTCAAATCTAAAACCCAATTGCTGATTACTGGCAATTATCGTTAATTTCTGTTTTGAATCATAGCTGTTTACCAATCCTTTATTATAGTTTTCAATTGCCAATTTTATTTTTTTTGGATAGCCAATCTTAACCAGAATTGAAACTGCAACAAGAATACCTCCAATTATGGCGAACGTTCCGCTTACTCGATCTGACTGTATTGTTGGATTATCTGAAGATCCAGAGTATGTTGTATTGTCGGTATTTAAAGCGACAATAAGATTTGTAGTAATGAGCGCAAGTCCGCCATAAAAAAGGACATTACCCCAAGTCTTTTTATATCTTCCAGCATCATAAAATTTTAATGCTTCATTGTTTTTTTCTAAAAGGATTCTCATTTCAGATGGAATTATTTTTTTGTTTTCTGAATTATAGACTGTTCCTCCACTATCATAATGTAATTGTTGGGAGAAGGCCAACAATGGCAGAATAGTAACTAAAAAGGCAATTGTTTTTTTCATTCGTTTTTATTTTGGGTTTAATGTTAATGTTTTTATTTATCCAGCCAAAGGAAGAAACTCCACACAAGGCTTATGAGATACAAACCCTCTGGATTATGACCCGAGACGATAGACGAACAGGCGAAGCAGATTTATAATTTCTACTCATAATAATACTGTTTTTATAAAACATCGTAAACATACAAAATTTAGCTTTTACAACAAACTACCACACGAAAGGATTCGTGCGGTGGCGGGGTTTCCAACTTTTTCAACAAGCCGTTGAAACGGGTATCTATACTCAAAAAAAAACTACATAGTGCTCAATTTTAAAAGTTGTTGATAACTTTTGTTGCTTTACATAGGAACGGCTGTTACCACACGTACTTATTCTTCGTCCGCCTTTGTCTGCGTAGGTAAAGACATACTCTTTGGTAAGTTTTGGCGTTTGTGTCGGCTGGAGCGACTTGACAATGTGTATGGCTTTAAGCGGCTGCATCAATTTTTGTTAATAATTGTCTATGATATTCTAAATACTTACGTCTTTGTTCGTTTAAAATGTGCTCGTCTAACGTATAATTTTTCCAAAATTCAACTACGTCACTTGATAATCGTTTTGAAAAAATAATTTTACCCTCGTCTGTAAATGAAATATACTTTAAGTCAAAAAGCGAATCAATTGTTCGACTTAAAAGCAAACCATTATTTGGGTCATAAGCTTCTATTTCATTTGATTCAATAAATGGCTTAATATGACTTGCTATTAATACTGGATAAGTTAATTTCTCTAAAACACAAATTGGATTTCCATATAATTCTTCGCATTCTTCTTGAAGTTGATTTTTGTATAATCTGTGTAAATAAGGGTCTCTTCTTTTTGTAATAGCTTTTAAATCTTCGCCAAAAATTTGTTCTGCATCTTCTTTGAAATATAAATCATCTTTAACGAAAACTAAATCATCAAGTTTACCTAAAATATTGTAGAGATAGCCAATTTGATTGTATTTTCTTTCGATAAATCCAATCTTTCTAGCTTCTGCCACATAATTTTGTAATTCATCAGATTTAATAAAAGGCTCGTTGTGTTTTTCTATATCTACAAGTATTAAGGCTATAATTTCTTCTTTAGACAATTTACCTTTTTCAATTAATGTTTGAATCAAAAAATTAATTTGCTTTATTGAAGATTCATTATTTACCGCTCTGTTAAAGCTTGAGTTTGAATAAATTATTTTAGATAAAAGAGTTTCTCTTTTTTTATTGGTTCTTGCGTCAATATATTCTTTTGCTTGTGGATGATATGAAACCAAAAAAGAATTGATAAACCCCATTTTTACTAGTTGGTTTATTGACTTTCTAATAGAAATTAAATTTATAGGATTTACCTTTTCAACTTCAAGTTGAAGTCTATTATATTTGTCTTCAGAATATGGCTCATCATTAAAATCATCAATGAATTTAACACATACAGCAAGTGTATCTAAAAACTTTTTTCCATTATAATCTGTAAAAGCATTGGTTAATTTCCAGTATTCTTCATAATTCTGCTGTTGCATAATTTTCCTTAGTATTTTCTTGATAAAGTTCATTTTTTACTATGAATAAATATTCTTTATTCGCTTCTTTTTTTTCCTTTCCTGTTATCTTGTAGTTGTGCTTACGCTCTATTACCTGAACATTATTTGAATATTTATTTAGCAAATATAATAACTCATTTTTTGTTGGAAATGATGAGTTGTTATAACTCAAAATCCAATATTTAAAGTTGGATAATTTTGAAAACAATTTATCAAACAATAATCCTACTGTTTTTCTGTCAACAAAATTATTTTCAAACGGAACTGTTTGTGAAGATTCAATAAAATCATCAATTAGACCGTAAAACCCAAAATAATTATTCATTGTGCCAGTGTATGGTGGGTCTAAATAAATAATATCTGCTTTAATATTGTCTAATAAGTTAAAAACATCATCGTTGTATGCCACATTGTTTTTAGAATTATTAAAAACGGCATTATTATATTCATTTACATTTTGTAAAAAATGATATTTGAATGACTTATTGTGGTATGCTCTTTTTCGTTTATATTTTTCATAACTATATTCTTCATCTCTTAGTTGTTTAATCTTGTCCCAATTTATATTAAAACGTGAATAGGGCATTTTGCGAATCATAGTTCTTCGCATTAATGCAAAAGCAAGTGATTTTTTAGTTTCTGAATCTAATTTTTCAATATTTTGTCTGTACAAATCAAGCTCTTTGCATTCTTCGGGAAAGAAAAAAACCTCTGAATAATTTTCAAACATAAATCCTTCAAATGGTTTGCCTGAAAAAATTATTTCAATATCTTCTTTAGATAAAACGGTTGAATTATTTTGTATTAAAGCATTGGCAATATGATAATTGATTTTTAAAATATCATTTGTGTAAACTTCAAGTCCTCTACATTTTGCTTCATAACTTAAAGAACAACCGCCAGAAAAAGCATCAAATAAGGTTTTTGCATCACTTGGGAATTGGTCGCAAATCCATTTTGCAATTTTCTCTTTGTTACCGATATAATTAACCTTTGGATATTTAAACATTTTCAGACATTTTAATGATTACCTCTGCAATTGCTTCTGCCATTTTTGGTGGAACAGAATTACCCACTTGTTGCTGTTGTGATATTTTTGACCCCTTAAATACAAAATCATCAGGATAAGATTGAAGTTTTGCTAATTCCCTTACCGTTAAAGCTCTGTTTTGTTCGTAATGAAATATTTTTCGCATATCACCTGTAACACAAACCGAAGGTTCATCACTTTTGTAGCGTATATATTTTCTTATATCTCCTGATTTTGGTCTTATATCCACAGGTATTTCTTCTCTGCTTCCTCCATCTTTTACATATTTCATCTTTTCGAGCATTTGGTCAGAGTGATTCATAGCAATATGGTTTGGAATTGTAGATTCTTCTCCTGATTCAAGTGGTGGAAAACTGTCAAGAACTTCCTTAACTGTTAAATATTTTTGAACAGTTTTTTTTGGGAAAATGATTTCTCGATTTTGATTTGTGCCTATAAATATCACTCTTTTTCTAACTTGTGGTACACCAAAATCTGCTGAATTAAGAATTTTACAATCAACTTTATAACCAATTTCTTGAAAATCCTTAATGATTTCTTTTCTTGTTTCTCCTTTATTATGATTGTAAAGCCTTGCAACATTTTCCATCACAAAAAACTTTGGCTGAACAACCTTTACAACCCTTACAAATTCTTTAAATAATTTGTTTCTTGGGTCATCAATAAATTTTCGTCCGATATTACCAGCCATACTAAATCCTTGACAAGGTGGTCCGCCTATTACAACATCTATTTCATCAAATTCCTTGAGATAGGAAATTTCAGAATCGGACAATTTGCAAATGTCCTTTTCAATTAATTGGTGCTTTGGAAAGTTGTATTTATAAGTTTCGCAAAAACTTGGTTCAATATCTATGGAAAAAACATTTTGAAATCCTTTATTGTCAAAGCCTAATGAAAAACCACCAGAACCTGAAAACAAGTCAATATATTTTAATTTGTTTTTCATAGTTCTAACTCTCCTTGTTTCACATTCTTATTCTTGATGTAGTTTGCTGTGTCTTCAGCTACAATGAAAATTTCATCTGAACATTTATATTTAAATGCTTCACGAGCAAATTTGTCTGCAAAAAACAAGTCAATAATTTTTTGGTTTTCGAGTTGAAAAAGTTCTGCTAATTTTTTCAATTTAGATTTACTAAATTTTTGACTTCCGTTCTCAATACGACTTATAGCACTTGTATTAATGCCAATTTTGGCACCAAACTCTGTTTGTGTCCATTCTCGTTTTTCTCTTTCTGTCTTTATAAATTGTCCGAAACTTGCCATTTTTATAATTTAATCAAAAAATAATTTGACCTATTTTCTGCAAATTTAAAATAAATTTTCTGTTTTTGTATCAAGTCGGTTGGTAAAATTTAGCTCTTTTTGTTTTTTTAGCGAAGGATAGAGTGTCGGGAAAAACAAAATGTGCTAAATGTGCGGTCGTCTTTTAGAATGACGCACAACTAGTATATAGACGAAACAAACTTTCGTATATACACCCAAAATTTGGTAGATTGGCGAAGGTTTGTATCGCTTTATTTGTTTACAAATATATTATATTTTTCGTACAAATCATCAAACGGACTTTTTACCTAATGAATACTTTTTGTACTCACTCGGGTATAAATTTCGTTAGTTTTAGGGCTACTGTGTCCTAGTAATTCTTGAATATAACGCAAATCTATGCTGCTTTCGAGTAGATGTGTCGCAAAACTGTGTCACAACCAATGTAAGGTTACAGGTTTGATGATTTTGGGTTAAAAATCAAGAATTATAGCAGTTGTATTTTTAACCCAAAATACGCATTAGACTTCGCAATGAAAGCTAAAAATACAATAAAAATAAGTACTCACGGACTTTTTTAAATTTTGGAATATAATAATATTTTAACATTTTAAAAAGGAGTAAGTGCTTATTTTTGAAGTAGTTTTAGTTTGTAATAGATTTCTAATGCGTATTTTGGGTTTAACATCAAACCCAAATATTTGTATCAAGTTTATCGGTTTGTATTGAGTGATTA
>DAINSR010000179.1:1229-5301 GCA_036741255.1 Flavobacterium sp. | reverse complement strand
TACTTAAACAAAAAAATGTTCAAATTTTCTGAAATTTGCCTTGCAACGGTCTTAAACTATAAAATTAAACTTTTTCAAGAAAACTTAAAAAATTACTTTTTGGAGATTCACAAAGAGAGCAACAATAATCTTGTGGCAAATCTTTAAATAAAACTCCTTTTTCAATTCCTTGTGTGCTATCACCATACTCAGAGTTATAGAGAGTTAAACACTCTTGGCATTGATATACATCTGCCTCCTGAATTTCTTTCTTAACTTTTGGTGTATTAATTTCTAGCACTGTATTGCCTAACTCATTAAAATATTTTTTACTCAATTCTATTAAAACAGCTGGCAGCTCTTGCTTGTCAATATCTTGTGCCATAACTATATATTCTTGAGTATTAGGGTCAAAATTTTTAGCATACAAAACATTAAACGTATCTCTAATTTTGATTGATTTTAGTGCCGCTGCTATTTCATTTTTTTCAATAACTATAGATGTAAAATAATGACCGTCGCGGTTGTATTCAGATATTCCAAATGTAAGTCCATACGTGCTAATATCAAATTGATCTAATGTTCTAACTAAAAATGTTTTTATATTTAAAGCCCATTCAGTAGAAACTGGTAAATGCCAGTTGAGTTCTAACAATGAATGACGCACATTGATTCCGTTTTTGCCTAAGAATTTTTCCCAATCTAATTTTCGGTCCTTGGGTATTCCTTTAACAATAAACGATTTCCATGGAGTAATACAAATTTTCCCAATCTTACAATCAAGACATAAATCGCACATTGCAGCTAAAAAATCTAAATCATATAAATTATTTCGCCAATATAAGCCCAACCAATATTGATCAATCCCTAATTTATTCATGCCCTCATAATAAGGAAACGGATAAAACGGAAGAGCCAACGGTTTATCTATGGTACGATTATTTGTGTCTAATGTATTATTAATCAATTGAAAAATAGTTTCTACAGAATCAGGTTCTTCTGCTAAAACTTTTTCAATGGCATAAAAAACCTCAGCAATATTCCAGCTGTAAATAAGTACAGGATACACTTCCATTTTATCCCAATGCGGCAAACGAATGTACAAAAACCAATAATCCTCATGATGCGAAGCTATAAAATTTACATGACCCGTAAACAAAGGAACGAGTTGCTGCTTTGGGTCGGTGATATTGACTTTAAGTTTAGGTTGCTCTTTAAATTGTTCTAAAACATATAAAAATTTATTTCCTGTAACCCAAGGAGTATTTGCAAAAATATCTGTAGAAACATAAGACGAAACAATGTTATTGCCGCTGTTTGTATCGGGTAAAACAAAATGATGTTTTCCTGCTTTTTCTACTTCTGCAGGAACAAAGTTTTCAGGAAAAATAATATCTTGTCTAGAACCAAAAGAAATGGCTTTTAATCCTTGTGCAAGGCTCATGTTTACAATTTCTCGTAATTCCCCTGGAGAGATAACGCCTCCTTTTACTATTAATCGTGTGTTTTTCATTTGATTACATGTATTGTTTTTGTTGTATCCCTGCTATTGAGAAAATGAATTTGATCATACGTATGAGTTAAAAATTATTGACTAGTGTACTTTCTTGTTTTATATATTTCAAAATTCAGGTTTTAAAATTCATAGTCCTTAATAACGAAGTGCTTTAAACTTATTTGCATTTAGCTAAAATATCTTTCACCTCAGATTTGCAACTGCCACACCCTAATCCGGCACCTGTAGTTTTACATAATTCTGTAAAATTTGTAACGCCACTTTTTATAGTTTCTTCTATATTGCCACTGCCCACTTGACTGCATGAACAAACGAGTTTGCCTAAAACGGGTTTAGCATTTGAACTACCTCTAAGGAGTAAATTTCGCTTATCAGCAAGTTCAATTTTACTCTCAATTAAAGTTTTAAATTCGGCAAATTCATTTTTATCTCCCATTAAAATAGCTCCAATTAACAAATCGTTTTTGACAATACATTTTTTGTAGTAGCGTTGCCTTAAATCGGCAAAAACAATTTCTTCGTAAGAATCATCATTATCAGGAATTTCTATTTGACCAATACTGCAAAGATTAATATCTTCTAGTTTTAAAATATTCATTAAAACAGAACCTTTGTAAAAACTACTAATATCACCTGCCATAAAATTAGCCAATATATCTGCCTGTTCTTCTGCAGCAGATGTAATACCAAACAATTGATTTTCAAACTCTGCAATTTCGCCAATAGCAAAAACACTCGGATTAGACGTTTGTAAATACTGATTTACTTTTACACCACGTCCGCATGCCAGTCCAGATTCTTTAGCAATTTCTATATTAGGAATAGTTCCAATGGTATAAACAATTGCATTTGCAGTAATAATTTTACCACTTTTTAGAGCAATTTCTAATTCGTTTGGATTGTCAGTATCAAACACAGTACTCACCTCATTATCAAAATAGATTTGGATATTTAAGAGTTGAACTTCCTCTGCTAGCAATTTAGACGAAATACGATCCAGTTGTCGTTCCATTAAACGAGGCGCCCTTTGCACCACCGTAATTTTGACATTTTTATGCTTTAGAGCTGCCGCTAATTCTAAACCTAACAAACCGCCACCAATTATCACAACGTGTTGCTCATGAGCGGGTAAGTTTGTTTTATCCAAATAATCTTTTAATCGATCTGCATCGCTTTTTCTACGCATTGTAAAACGGCCGGGCAAATGCAATTGTGCGTTTTCTGGGACAAACGGACGACTTCCTGTTGCTAATATTAAAGAATCAAAAGTGTGAAGTGTGCCTTGACTATCAAGAATTGTTTTGTCTTGAACATTTAAACTTTCTATCGCTACATTTGATTTTAAAGTAATATTCAATTTAGATAAAGCCTCTTCTTTGATTTTTTTTAATTGCTCCCAGGTAAATTCTCCTGTCATATATTCTGGGAGCAAAACCCTGTTATAAAATGGGTTTTCTTCATTTGAAAACACAATAATCTCATCAGTAGTGTTGATTTCTCTATAGTTTTGAATAAATCTAAAAGCCGCTGCTCCAGCACCAACAATTGCAATTTTTTCAAATGGCTTTACATATTTTGATATGGCAACTGCAGTAAATTTAAAATCGGGTTCTTTTGAAACAGGATCTACAAGCGTATTGGTTAAATTATTGGTTCTATTCAAATCGTTTTCCAGTTGCTTTCCCCAGTGCATCGGTAAAAAAACTACGCCTTCCTTAATTGTATCGGTTACTTTTGCCTTAACTCTAACACTACCATTTTTACTGCTTACTACAATAATATCTCCTGTGCGAATGTTTGATTTATATGCATCAATGGGGTTTATTTCGAGCATCGGACTTGGGGTATGCGTCATCAATCTTGACACCTTTCCGGTTTTCGTCATAGTGTGCCATTGATCTCTAATTCTACCAGTTGTTAAAATAAACGGAAATTCACTATTTGGTGCCTCTGAAGTATTTTCAATAGACGTTGGGATATTGAAAATTGCTTTTTTTGATGGCGTATAAAATTTTTTATCAGTAAACAGTCGTGGTGTTCCAGGATGACCATAATCTGGAACAGGCCATTGAAAAGTACCTTCATTTTTAAGTCGGTTATAATTTAAAAACGAAATATCTATTTTAGTGCCTTTGGTCATCAAACAATATTCCTTGTAAACCTCTTCTGTGGTGTTAAAATTGAATCCATTAAATTTCATTTTTTGGGCAAAACGAATCAAGATTTCAACATCGGAAAGGGCCTCACCTGGAGCATTTATTCCTTTTGGGAGATATGAAATTCGCCTTTCAGAATTTGTCATAGTCCCTTCTTTTTCTAACCATCCAGCCGCAGGAAGCAACAAGTCGGCAAATTTAGTCGTGTCTGAACGATACGAAATATCTTGAACTACAACAAATTTGGCGTTTTGTAATGCTTTTTCTACTTTTCTAGAATCGGGCAAACTTACTAGTGGATTGGTACAAATAATCCATATTGCTTTCATTTTTCCCGTCTCTAGTGCCTCAAACATTTCGGTTGCCGTTAATCCGGGTTTTTCAGAAATAGTTTCTACACCCCAAAAATCTGCTACTTCCT
>DAINSR010000179.1:0-1217 GCA_036741255.1 Flavobacterium sp. | reverse complement strand
ATTTAACTCTTTGTGAACAGCCAATAAATTAGCCAATCCTCCCACTTCTCTGCCCCCCATTGCATTGGGCTGACCCGTTAATGAAAAAGGACCCGAGCCTGGTTTTCCCACCTGTCCTGTGAGTAATGAAAGATTAAGCAAAGCCGTGTTTTTATCAACGCCCACCGCACTTTGGTTGAGTCCCATTGCCCAAAGTGAAATAAAACCCTTAGCTTTTCCAATGATATCAGCCGCTAATTGAATATCCTGCACGCTAATGCCACACAGTTTAGAGGCTTTTTCAATGGAACTAGACATTACTAAATCTTTGTATAAAGCAAAGTTTTCTGTATTATTTTTTATAAAATCGTTGTCTAAATACCCTTTTTCAATCAATCGTTTTGCAAGAGCGTGATAGAGAATAATATCAGTTCCAGGCAAAATTTGTAAATGCAAATCGGCTAAAGCGGCAGAATCCGTTTTTCTGGGGTCAATTACAATTATTTTTACCTTCGGATTTTTTTCCTTGTGCTGTTCTAATCTTCTAAAAAGAATAGGATGACACCAAGCAGGATTAGCCCCTGTGATAAGAAATACATCAGCCAGTTCAATATCTTCATAGGCTATGGGAACACAGTCTTCGCCAAAAGTTTTTTTATAGCCCACCACCGCAGAACTCATGCAAAGACGCGAATTTGTATCTATGTTATTTGTTTTAAAAAAACCTTTTACTAATTTATTAACCAAATAATATTCTTCTGTGAGGCACTGACCCGAAACATAAAACCCCACACTATCAGAACCATACTTTTTTATAATTGACGAAAAAACCGCCGCAGCTCTGTCAAGGGCAGTGTCCCAACTTACCCGTTCTTTTGGATGTGATTTGCTCCAGCGCATTTCGGGATATAAAATTCTGTCAGATGTGTCGTTAGCCACATAATGCAGGTTTCTTCCTTTTGAACACAACATGCCTCTATTCACAGGGTGGTTGATATCTCCTTTTACTTCCACTGCATTTTTTGAATCCTTAGTTACAATAATACCACAGCCCACACCGCAATAAGAACACGTTGTTTTAATTTCCGAGTTTTGCATCATTCAAATTCTTTATTAATTGAAAATATGAATACTTTAGTTTTAAAAATGTAAAATTAAGTATTTTTACGTATAAATACGTATAAATTCAAAAATATTTTATAAATTTGACAAAACATTTTATAGCGAAATATTTTATT
>DAINSR010000178.1:4301-5315 GCA_036741255.1 Flavobacterium sp. | reverse complement strand
CCGTGAGCACTTATTTTTATTGTATTTTTAGCTTTCATTACGAAGTCTAATGCGTATTTTGGGTTTAATAGTCAAAAATTTTGTAGGTATAATTTTGTACATTTGCAAAATAATTGAAAAATCAATAATAACGAACAGAAACATGAAAAATACGCTTATTGCTCCATCAGTACTTGCTGCAGATTTTGCTAACTTACAACGCGACATTGAAATGGTTAATAGCAGTGAGGCAGATTGGTTTCATATTGACATTATGGATGGTGTTTTTGTTCCTAATATTTCTTTTGGAATGCCCGTTTTACAAGCTATTACTAAACATGCTAAAAAGACAATTGATGTACATTTAATGATTATAGATCCTGATAGATATATTTCAACTTTTAAAAAACTAGGTACAGATATTTTAACCGTTCACTATGAAGCTTGCACACATTTACACAGAACTTTACAAGCTATAAAAGCAGAAGGGATGAAAGCAGGTGTGGCACTCAACCCACATACAAATATAGATTTGTTAGAAGATGTAATTCAAGACATTGATTTGGTTTGTATTATGAGCGTAAACCCAGGTTTTGGAGGTCAGTCATTTATAGAAAATACCTATTTAAAAGTTGAAAAACTTAGAGCTTTAATCAACAAAAAAAATACTACTACTGTAATTGAAATTGATGGCGGTGTAACAGATGAGAATGCAAAAAAATTAGTAGATGCGGGTGCCAATGTTTTAGTTGCTGGAAGTTTTGTTTTTAATGCTGTTAATCCAATTGCTACCATTGCAAATTTGAAAAAAATTACTAAGGAAAACCCCTAATTGAGCATATATTTATAACTATTTAAACCAACTCAAAAATAATCATACTATTCAAAACTAACAATTAGAAGGTTTTTTTTGTAAACTATTAAAACACAATATGCCTAAATCCACTTTACATTTAGTTTAGCCAGTTCATTTTTCAATTCTTCTAGCGAATTAGATTCTATTATTTGTGTATTGATTGTTAATTTAGTATTTTC
>DAINSR010000178.1:0-4291 GCA_036741255.1 Flavobacterium sp. | reverse complement strand
ACTAATATATAATCTCCTGCAAAATTTTTAATCTGTTTAATGTCTGCTAAATTTATTTTTTTACCTAATGGATAATTCTCTTTTATATATCCGTTTTCAATAGTTAAATATTTATGATATCTTTGATAAATATAAGTTCCAAAATATATTGTAGAAATTATAATCCAAGAATGATCGGTCCAATTATGCTTACTTTTTGCTAATATCCCGATGAAAAACCAAACCATCCAAACCAATCCTAAAATTAGATTGATGTTCATTCGTTTATTTTTATAGTTTATTTTCATTTTTAAGTTTTTACAATAAAAATCAAAATTATTTCTTTCTTTCAATCACATAATTTACCATCAAAACAAGCGAAGTTTTATATGCTGATTCTGGAAAGTAGCTAAGTATTTTAAGGGCTTCTTGCTGAAATTCTATCATTTTTGTTTCAGCATAAGACAAACCATTTTTATCTTTTACAAATTGAATAACCTCTTTAACTCGCTTTTTATCTTTGTTATGATTTTTGATTGAATTTATTAGCCAGTTTTTTTCGTTATTAGAACAATTGTTCAGGGCATATATCAGTGGGAGTGTCATTTTTTGTTCTTTGATATCTATTCCTGTGGGCTTACCAATTGCCTCTTCTGTATAATCAAATAAATCATCTTTTATTTGAAATGCCATACCTATGAGTTCGCCAAATTTTCTCATTTTCTCCACAACTTCAGTATTTTCAGAAGCAACAGCACAAGCACCCAAAGAACAACAAGCAGCAATTAATGTAGCTGTTTTTTGTCTAATAATTTCATAATATATGGCTTCTGTAATATCTAATCTACGGGCTTTTTCTATTTGTAATAATTCACCTTCACTCATCTCACGCACTGCAACAGAAATAATTTTAAGTAAATCAAAATCATTATTATCAATGGAAAGTAATAGCCCTTTTGAAAGTAAATAGTCCCCTACTAAAACAGCAATTTTATTTTTCCAAAGTGCGTTAATTGAAAAAAAGCCTCTTCGTTTATTACTGTCATCAACAACGTCATCATGCACAAGAGTAGCAGTATGGATTAACTCTATTACTGATGCTCCCCTGTAAGTTCGCTCGTTTACATTTCCATTACTGATCATTTTTGCAGTTAAAAAAACAAACATGGGGCGCATTTGTTTTCCTTTGCGATTAACAATATAATATGTAATTCTATTTAATAAGGCTACTTTTGAAAGCATAGATTGATGAAACTTCTTTTCAAAAAGTTCCATTTCAATTTGTATAGGTTGCTTTATTTGTTCTACAATTTTCATAATCTAAACAAATTTAAACTATTTGGTTGAGGCTATAAAGAAAATTAAAAAAGTTTATATTTTTTTATGGAAATGTTTATTCTTGTAAAAATATTATAAATATGTTCATTTGGCTATGTTCTATTATTTACGGCTTTTGTCATTCTGAGGAACGAAGAATCACATAACTTGAGTAACTTATGAGATTTCTCCTTTGTCAAAATGACAACAAACCCATAAAGAATGGTTTCAAAATAATGCTGTTAATATTAGAATATAGCCGTTCATTTTAATATCCATGTAAAGGTTGTTTTATAACTAAAAATAATGCTATCTTAAAACATTATTGATTTTAGCTATCGTTTCATAAGAAAAAACACTAAAAATTAGCCCCTTACCTCTCTAATTAGTCGATATTTGTACAAACAAAAAATATAAATATGAAAAAAATAATAGTAACAATTAGTTTGTTTGTTGCAAGTTTAGCTCTTGCACAAGAAGATATGGTAACCTGCCCTGTAACAGGCAAGTCATATCCGGTTAGCACATTAAAGTCCCTTAAGAGTCCTCATACCACTGTTTTAAATACAGAGAATAAGCAAGATTATGAGGTGTCTAGTCCAGCTGTCAACAGTAAAACTAAAACCTTTAATAAAAATAAGGATTGGTGGCCTAATCAGTTAAACCTTGAATTGCTTCGCCAAAATTCTGAAAAATCAAATCCGTTAGGGGCAGATTTTAATTATAGCAAAGAATTTCAAAGTTTAGATTATTTTGGATTAAAAAAAGATATTGAAAATCTACTAACAGATTCTCAAGAATGGTGGCCGGCAGATTTTGGAAACTATGGGGGTTTATTTATAAGAATGGCATGGCACAGTGCGGGAACTTATAGAACAGGTGATGGTAGAGGAGGTTCTCGTGCGGGGCAACAACGCTTTGCACCCTTAAACAGTTGGCCAGACAACGGTAATTTAGATAAAGCACGTCGATTATTGTGGCCCATAAAACAAAAGTATGGCAATAAAATTTCTTGGGCAGATTTGATGATTTTAGCAGGTAATGTTTCTTTAGAGTCTATGGGGTTTAAAACTTTTGGATTTGCAGGCGGAAGAGCAGATGTGTGGGAACCAGAATCACATGTGTATTGGGGTTCTGAAACAAAATGGTTAGATGATAACAGATATGCCGATGGAAGAAAATTAGAAAATCCTTTAGCAGCGGTTCAAATGGGATTGATTTATGTAAACCCCGAGGGACCAAATGGAAACCCTGATCCAGTTTTAGCTGCAAAAGATATTCGTGAAACCTTCGGACGAATGGGAATGAATGATGAAGAAACGGTGGCTTTAATTGCTGGAGGACACACTCTTGGAAAAACACACGGGGCTGGAGATGCAAAACACGTGGGACCAAGTCCAGAATCAGCAACCATTGAAGAGCAGGGTTTTGGTTGGAAAAGTGATTATAAATCTGGTAAAGGTGCTGATGCCATTACATCTGGATTAGAAGTAACCTGGACATCAACTCCGGCAAAATGGAGTCATGATTACCTAACATTTCTTTTTAAATATGAGTGGGAACTAACAAAAAGTCCAGCGGGGGCAAAACAATGGGTTGCAAAAACAAACGACAAAATTATTCCTGATGCTTTTGACAAAACCAAAATGCACAAACCTTATATGCTCACAACCGATTTGTCGTTGCGTTTTGACCCAATTTATGAAAAAATATCACGCCGCTTTTTGGCAGATGAAGCTGCTTTCAAAGATGCTTTTGCAAGAGCTTGGTTTAAACTTACACACCGAGACATGGGACCAAAAACAACCTATTTAGGTCCAGAAGCACCAAAAGAAGACCTAGTGTGGCAAGACCCTATTCCTGCTGTAAACCATAAACTAGTAACAGAAAAAGATATCAAAGTTTTAAAAGCAGAAATTTTAAATTCAGGATTATCCATTCAAGATAGGGTTACAGTAGCATGGGCTTCGGCATCCACTTACAGAGGGTCAGACCGTCGTGGAGGAGCAAACGGCGCCCGAATCAGATTAGAACCACAAAGAAGTTGGGAAGTAAACAACCCTATACAATTAAATCGTGTGTTATCTGTTTTAGAGAAAATTCAGTCAAATTTTAATGCAAAATCAAAAGATAAAAAAATATCACTTGCCGATTTAATTGTATTATCAGGTAATACAGGTATTGAGCAAGCCGCTAAAAATGCTGGATTTACCATTCAAGTTCCTTTCTTACCAGGGCGAATGGATGCCACTCAAGAACAAACCGATGTAAATTCGTTTGCCGTTTTAGAACCTCAAGCAGATGGTTTTAGAAACTATTTAAAAACATCTTATACTATTTCTACAGAAGAATTATTAGTTGATAAAGCTCAATTACTAACACTAACTGCCCCAGAAATGACCGTTTTAGTGGGCGGAATGAGAGCTTTAAATGCCAACTATAATGGCTCAAAACACGGGGTATTTTCTTCAAGCAAAGATAAATTAGACAATGAGTTTTTTGTAAATTTATTAGCCATGGGAACTACCTGGAAAACCATTTCAGAAAATCAAGAATTGTTTGAAGGTATTGATATGAAAACGAATGCTGTAAAATGGACTGCCACTCGTGCCGATTTAATTTTTGGGTCTAACTCAGAATTAAGAGCTCTTGCAGAAGTATATGCACAAACTGATAATAAAGAAAAATTTGTTAAAGATTTTGTGAATGCTTGGACAAAGGTGATGAATTTAGACCGTTTTGATTTAAAACGATAAACGCATATATTCTAAAAGCTAAAAATCCGTTGCCTCACAAATTAGTAACGGATTTTTTTGTTAAGAAGTGATTTAAACTTTTTACATTTTAGCGAAAATTTAGGATTTTGCATCCAATTGAAGTCTTTTTTAAGTTGCATAGCTGAGCTACGGAACGAAAAAAAGGCAAAAATGGGGTGTAAAAGACAAATTTTTTAGCAAATGGAAAAGTTTAAATCATTTCAAATTGTAAAAAGTTT
>DAINSR010000177.1:0-5322 GCA_036741255.1 Flavobacterium sp. | reverse complement strand
CATCTGAAGAACACCTCAAAATCAAAAAATTATTCGATTTTTAATTTGGGTGTCCCGGTGCGGAAGTCAGGAAAGAGCATAAGACTCGCAACTAAATCTGCAGAAGCACTGAGTCTCTTAAAGTCGCTAATGGCTATTTTTCCAGTTTTCAGGCTATAGTTAAAACCGCGTTTTGGATAAAATGCTTCAAATACTTTATCTCGATACTTTCAAAAATTTCAATATCATTTGGATTGACATAAAAGTCAAAAAACTCTTTTACTGATTTATTATTTCTGTACAAATCGCTAATTAGATTTATGAGTTTATCCTTGTCAACAATACAATAGTGTTGATAATAGTTTTTAAAGTATTATTTTTGTGCATTACTTTTTTTTTTATGATTCAAAACCACATAGATAAATTAAACGATGCACAAAAAGCTCCTGTAATTCAAAAAGATGGTGCTATGATTGTTATTGCAGGAGCAGGTTCTGGTAAAACAAGAGTGCTTACTGTTAGAATAGCAAATTTAATGAGTCAAGGTATAGATCCTTTTAATATATTGGCACTCACTTTTACAAACAAAGCAGCTCGTGAAATGAAAAAACGAATTGCAGAGATTGTGGGAAATAGTGAAGCAAAAAATTTGTGGATGGGAACCTTTCATTCCGTATTTGCAAGAATACTTCGTTCTGAAGCTGATAAACTAGGCTATCCTTCAAACTTTACAATTTATGATACTCAAGATAGCGTACGATTAGTATCGGCAATCATTAAAGAAATGCAACTAGACAAAGATGTTTATAAACCTAAACAAGTTTTGAGCAGAATTTCGTCTTATAAAAACTCATTAATTACCGTAAAAGCCTACTTTAACAACCCCGATTTACAAGAGGCTGACGCCATGAGTAAAAAACCTAGATTAGGTGAAATTTACCAAAATTATGTGGAACGATGTTTTAAAAGTGGTGCTATGGATTTTGATGATTTATTACTTAAAACTAACGAACTACTCAACAGGTATCCTGATGTTTTAGCAAAATATCAAAACCGTTTTAGATACATATTAGTGGACGAGTATCAAGACACAAATCACTCGCAGTATTTAATTGTAAGAGCACTTTCAGATAAATTTCAAAACATTTGTGTTGTGGGTGATGATGCACAAAGCATTTATGCTTTTAGAGGAGCTAATATTAATAATATTCTCAATTTTCAAAAAGATTATGAACAAGTACAACTATATCGCTTAGAACAAAATTATCGTTCATCAAAAAATATTGTAGAGGCGGCAAATAATATCATTGACAAAAACAAAATAAAACTTGATAAAATTGTTTGGACTGCTAATGATGAGGGCGAAAAAATAAAAATTCATAGAAGCCTCACAGATGCTGAAGAAGGACGTTTTGTGGCAGCCACTATTTTTGAACAAAAAATGACTAACCAACTTTTAAACAGTCATTTTGCCATATTATATAGAACAAATGCTCAATCTAGAGCTATGGAAGATGCCTTAAGAAAACGAGATATTCCTTATCGAATTTATGGCGGACTTTCATTTTATCAGCGAAAAGAAATTAAGGATATTTTGTGCTACTTGCGATTAGTCATAAACCCAAAAGACGAAGAAGCCCTCGTAAGAGTCATCAATTATCCTGCCCGAGGCATTGGAGACACTACTATTGAAAAACTAACTGTAGCGGCAAATCATTATAAGCGTTCTATTTTTGAAATAATAGAAAATATTAATAAAATTGATTTAAAATTAAGTAGCTCTACAAAGTCAAAACTAGAAGATTTTGTAACTATGATTAAAAGCTTTCAAATTATAAGTGAAAACCAAGATGCTTTTTATGTAGCTGAACACATCACAAAAAAAACAGGTTTAGTTCAAGAATTAAAAAAAGATGCCACCCCAGAGGGAATTGCCCGATTAGAAAATATTGAAGAACTTTTAAATGGAATCAAAGATTTTATTGAAGGACAAAAAGAAATTGACGGCACAAGAGGTTCATTATCAGAATTTTTAGAAGATATAGCACTTGCCACAGATTTAGACAAAGATACTGGAGATGAGGACAGAGTGGCTTTAATGACTATTCACTTAGCAAAAGGACTGGAGTTTCCTTATGTTTTCATTGTAGGATTAGAGGAAGATTTGTTTCCAAGTGCCATGAGTTTAAACACCCGATCTGAATTAGAAGAAGAAAGACGTTTGTTTTATGTGGCATTAACCAGAGCCGAACACCAAGCATACTTAACTTATGCACAATCTCGATATCGCTGGGGAAAACTCACAGACACAGAACCTTCAAGATTTATTGATGAAATTGACAGTAAATATCTAGAATATTTAAATCCATCGGAAAATTCCAGTTATAAATACAAACCCATGATGGATTTAGATATTTTTGGCGATTTAGATAAGTCAAAATTACGTTTATCTAAGCCTATTTCAGGCATTCCACCAAAGAGTTTTTCTAATGCAGAAAATGAATCTAAATCTATAATTAGAAAATTAAAGCCTGTTTCTGGGACTAATCCTGATGCAAAAACAAACTTAATTGACAACAATTTAATTGCAGGATGTGTAATTATGCATGATCGCTTTGGTAAAGGAGAAGTATTGAGTATTGAAGGTGTGGGGGCAGATAAAAAAGCTGAAATTCGTTTTGATGTGGGTGGAATAAAAAAATTGTTGCTCCGTTTTGCTAAACTTGAAATTATAGCACAGAAAAACTAAATATCATTTCTTGTATTGGTTTTTCTTTACTTTAATGAGAAACTAAATTAGTATATAAACTATTAGTTTTGATTTTTGATAAGTTGATTTGATTATCAACTATAAACTCACCCCAAAAACTTATTTTTGCATTTCAAATTTATAATTATGAACTACCTTTCAGTAGAAAACATTTCAAAAGCTTATGGAGAGCGTGTTTTGTTTAAAAATATCTCGTTTGGAATTAATAAAGACCAAAAAATTGCTTTCATAGCAAAAAATGGTTCAGGTAAAACAACCATTATGAATATTTTAAACAAATTAGACGAACCCGATAGTGGTAATGTTGTAATTCGTAAAGAAATCAATATGGCATTTTTGTCGCAGAATAGTCATTTGCAAGATGCTTTAACTATTGAAGAAAGTATTTTTGCGTCTGATAATGAAATTCTAAAAGTTATAGAACGCTATGAAAAAGCATTAGAAAATCCTGCTGATGAAGATGCCTATCAAAGAGCTTTTGACGATATGGACAGGCATAATGCGTGGGATTTTGAAACACAATACAAACAAATTTTATCAAAATTAAAACTAGATAATTTAAAACTTTTGGTTAAAAATTTATCTGGAGGTCAAAAAAAACGATTATCTCTAGCAATTATATTAATAAGTAAACCCGATTTATTGATATTAGACGAACCTACAAATCATCTTGATTTAGAGATGATTGAATGGCTAGAAAGCTATTTTGCTAAAGAAAATATCACATTATTTATGGTAACTCATGATCGTTTTTTCTTAGAACGTGTATGCAATGAAATAATAGAACTTGATGAGGGTAAAATTTATCAATACAAAGGAAATTATTCATACTACTTAGAAAAAAAAGAAGAACGCATAGCTTCTGAAAATGCAAGTATTGACAAAGCACAAAATTTATTTGTAAAAGAATTAGCATGGATGCGACGTCAACCAAAGGCAAGAACAACTAAGTCAAAATCACGTCAAGATGATTTCTATGTTATTAAAGAAAAAGCAGCTAGCAGAAGAAAAGAAAACGTAGTGGAGCTTGAAATTAACATGGAGCGAATGGGAAGCAAAATTATTGAACTAGTAAAGCTGAGCAAAAGTTTTAAAGACAAAAATATATTAGACCAGTTTTCTTATTCTTTTCAGCGAGGTGAACGTATTGGGATAATCGGAAAAAATGGTACAGGTAAATCCACCTTTCTAAATATTTTAACAAAAACTATTCAACCCGATTCTGGCAAAGTAATCATGGGCGACACCATCAAAATTGGTTATTATACACAAAGTGGTATCAACCCAAAACCCGATCAAAAAGTAATTGATATCATTAAAGAGTATGGAGAATATATACCATTAACAAAAGGCAAAATAATATCAGCATCACAATTATTAGAACGTTTTTTATTTGATGCAAAAAAGCAATATGATTTTGTAGAAAAACTAAGTGGCGGCGAGTTGAAACGATTGTATTTGTGTACGGTATTGATACAAAACCCTAACTTTTTAATTTTAGATGAACCAACAAACGACCTGGATATTGTTACCCTCAATGTGTTAGAAAGTTTTTTGCTAGATTTTCCAGGAAACTTATTAGTGGTTTCTCATGATCGATATTTCATGGATAAAATAGTAGATCATTTATTTGTGTTTCGTGGAAATGGAATTGTGGAGGATTTTCCTGGAAATTATTCCGATTTTAGAGCCTATGAAGATTCGGCAGATCCAAAAATTTTGAATACTGTTAGTACTGAAAAAACAAATTGGAAAGAAAAACAAGCTGTATCAACAGGATTGAGCTTCAATGAGCAAAAAGAATTCAATAAACTAGAACGTGAAATAAAAGATTTGGAATATAACAAAAAAAAAATCGAACAAGAATTTGCTAACGGAAATGTTAGAGATGATAAAATTGAAGACAAAGCAAATGAGTTAGAAAAAATCATTCGATCTTTGGAAGGGAAAGAGGAACGCTGGTTTGAATTATATAGTAAAATGGAATAATTTTAAAATGCTACACCAAGTTATATCTTATTTTAAGTTTCTTTTTCATTCAAAAACTGAACATGGGATTCATTCGCCATTTGTATTTGATTTAATTACGAAATGCTTTTATGACCATACAAAATATCCTGAATATGATAATTTAAAATCTTATCGAAAAACGCTTTTAGAAAATAAAAACAAGATTGTTGTAACCGATTTTGGTGCGGGTTCTAAAGTTTTTAGTTCAAATATCCGAAGCGTTGCAAAAATTGTCCAAACCGCAGGCATAAAAACTAATAGAGCCGAATTACTTTTTAGAATTGTTAGGTATTTTAAATCAAAGCATATTTTAGAACTTGGCACATCACTAGGATTAGCCACTTATTCATTAACTCTAGGAAACCCTGAATCACTCATAACAACTCTAGAGGGTTGTAAAAATACTCAAAATATTGCCAAAATAAATTTTGAAAAACACTCAAAAGATACAGCTAATGAGGGTTACAATAAAACTATTACAAATGTAAATTTTATTACTCAAGAGTTTTCAGATTATTTAAAAACTCTTGATTCAAAATCTTATGATTTAATTTATTTTGATG
>DAINSR010000176.1:0-5360 GCA_036741255.1 Flavobacterium sp. | reverse complement strand
ATCGGCATTATACCATAAACTATTGGACTATTTTACAAATGTTATTGGTATTACATAAAAAATTTATAGCACTTATCTTATAATAATAATCTATTTGAAACAAAAAGAAAATTAAGGCTTATCTAAATCTTCAAAAAAAATAGTAAAATTTCACTTCTATTCTGATTCAATAAAAACTCATCTAAAAGTAACAACCCTCCATTGAACAGTCTAATAAAATACCTTGTTACATTTTTATCTAAGCTAATTTTTTTATGGTAAAAATTTCGTTGTGATTTTCAATTTTCGGATACATTCTAACAGAATAATTAGAGTCAAATTTTTGTTTATAAGTGGCATTTCGTCTGCGATCTGCAAAGCTCAAAACCATTGTATTAAATAGAATAAAACCATTTATACTCAATCGTTTTGTTATGTTATGAATAAAAAAATCTTCAAACAAAAAAGAAGGCATGTGTGTGTCTTGAAAAATATCAATAATAATTAAATCAAATTTTTCATTAGATTTTAATACATATTTAAAAGCATCTTCTTCAACTATTTCTAAGTTTAAAATAGTTTCTAAATTGAAATATTTTTTTGCTATTTCAAGAACGTGTTTGTCTATATCAACTGCAGTTATTTTTGCGGTGTGCTTAATATCGTTTCTAATTGTTTTAATAACACTGCCACCAGCTACACCTAAGACGAGAACTTGATCAAAATTTTTAATCCGTTCAAAACCTATAAACCGCAATCCTTTTTTTAAGGCTCTTTGTAAACTGCCATAAGAATAGTTTGTGTTTTTTGAATCTAGTACCAGAGCACCATTGTTCCACGTAACTTCTAATGATTTATTAATTTCAGAATTTTGTGTGTGTATATTTATGGGAAATAAATAACTTAATAATTTTTGAACCATTATATTTGTATTGTATGCATAAAGATAAAATATATTTTGAAATTTGACTATGAAAAAAATAATATATGGGTTTATTTTTACAAAAATATTTGGTTGGAAAGTTGTAGGCACTATTGATTCTTCCATACAAAAATGTGTTATTATAGCTGTGCCACACACAAGTTGGTGGGATTTTTTTTTAGGAATTTTTTCTAGAGCCATTTTAGATAAAGAAATAAATTATGTGGCTAAAAAAGAATTATTTGTTTTTCCTTTTGGCTACTTTTTTAGATGGACAGGAGGCACTCCTTTGAACAGAGGGGTAAAAGAAAATAAAGTAGATTTTATTACACAAATTTTTAAACGTGAAAATGTATTTAGATTGGCCATTTCACCAGAGGGGACAAGAAAAAAAGTAACGCAATGGAAAACAGGGTTCTATTTTATTGCAGTTAAAGCAGGTGTCCCTATTATTCCGGTAGCATTTGATTATCAAAAAAAAGAAGTGGTTTTTCATTCGCCATTTCAACCAACTGGAAGTATTGAAGATGATTTACCAGTTTTACATTCTTATTTTAAAGGAATTAAAGGGAAAAAAGAAGATTACAGTTTTGATTAAACTTTAGAGATGTCTTTAAAACTAAACAATAAACCCATTTTTATATGAGATATTTCAGCGTTGTAAAATTTTCTTTACCCTCTAGTATAAGATTTCCATTTGATTAAATAAGTAACGTGCATACAAATGAAAAAACCAAATCTTACCGAAATATTAAATATCAATTACCCACTTATTGTGGCTCCTATGTTTTTAGTTTCTAACACAAAAATGGTCATAGAAGCAATGAAGAGTGGTGTTGCAGGGTGTATTCCTGCTTTAAACTATAGAACTATAGACGAGTTGCGTGCCTCAATAATTGAATTAAAGCAAGCAAAGGTTGTGGGAGGCAGTTTTGGCTATAACTTAATTGTGAATAAATCTAATTTTAAATACAAAGAACAATTACAAGTTATTTGTGAAGAGGGAGTTGATTTTATAATTACTTCTCTTGGTAATCCAGCAGAAGCTATAAAAGAGGCACACTGTGTGGGTATTAAGGTTTTTTGTGATGTTACAGATTTGACTTTCGCAAAAAAAGTAGCCAGCTTAGGGGCAGATGCAGTTATAGCTGTTAACAACTTAGCTGGTGGGCATAGAGGAACTATTAACCCAGAATTTTTAATTAAGTTACTCAATGAAAATACTAATTTGCCAGTTATATCGGCAGGAGGCGTGGGGTGTAACGATGATTTAAAAAAAATGCTGGATTATGGTGCAGTGGGTGTTTCTGTTGGAAGTCCATTTATTGCTTCAGTAGAATCTGGGGTTTCTAATGAGTATAAGCAAGCATGTGTAAGGTATGGTGCAAAGGATATTGTTATCACAAAGCGTATATCTGGCACACCATGTACGGTTATCAATACTCCCTATGTGCAAAAAGTGGGTATAAATGAAACTTGGCTAGAGCAAATTCTAAATAAAAATAAAAATTTAAAAAAATGGGTCAAAATGATTCGATTTTATATAGGGATGAAGGCAACAGAAAAAGCTGCCACACAAGTAACATATAAAACAGTTTGGGTGGCAGGGCCAAGTATTGAAAACACAAAAGCAATACTACCCATGCAAGAAATAATAAAAAAAATAGTAGTCATTTAATTTGATATTTTAAGTTTAAATTTATAAAAGTTAATCGCCTGTTTAAGTACAGTTAAATTAAGTTTTTCATAAATGAAAAAGCTCAAACAAATTAATGCTTCACGACTTAAACCTTTAAATAGCTAATGTGGTAAAATAAATTAATTATTTTCGGTTTAAAGTTAAATTGCTAAATTTACATGCTGTTTTTAATTCAAAACAACTTTAATAATGTACGAAAAAACATATCCAAATAAGCGCTTTAAACTCACCTTAAATTTTTTGCAAAAGCACATTAACACATCTCAAATTATCTTTGATTTAGGGGTTTCTAATCCTTTGTCAAAAATAATGGTAGAAAATGGCTATACTGTTGTCAATACAAATGGTGAAGATATTGACAATGATCAATCGGCACTGCAAAAAGAGACTTATGATGTGTTTACAGCTTTTGAGATATTTGAACATTTGCTCAATCCATATACTGTTTTGCAACATGTAAAAGCAGATAAAATTTTAATTTCTGTGCCACTCCGTTTGTGGTTTTCATCAGCTTACAAAAGCAAAACCGATATGTGGGACAGACATTTTCATGAATTTGAAGATTGGCAATTAGACTGGCTTTTAGAAAAAGCTGGTTTTAAAATTCAAGACAGATTAAAATTTACTCATCCTACAAAAAAATGGGGGCTTAGACCTTTACTTCGCTGGGTTACTCCACGCTATTATTTGGTTTTTGCCACAAGAAAATGATTTTTAATTAGTGCATGAAATACTACATTGTAATACCCACATATAACGAAGAAAATTTTATTTCTTTAACCCTTCAATCATTAGTACAACAAACTATTCTACCAAAAAAAATTGTTGTGGTTAATGATAATTCTACCGACTCAACTCCTGACATAGTTAGTACTTTTGCTCAAAAATTTCCGTTTATTTCATTGGTAAACAAAAATTCAGAAAACATACACCTTCCAGGCAGTAAAGTGGTTCAGGCATTTCAAAAAGGATTAGAAACCTTAGATGAAAACTATGATTTTATTGTTAAAGCAGATGCCGATTTAATTTTTCCAAACCATTATTTTGAAACCATTAGTAAGCATTTTGAATCTGATTCAACAATAGGAATGGTGGGTGGCTTTTGCTACATCAATAAAAATGACGCTTGGGTTTTAGAAAATCTTACCGATAAAGATCATATTAGAGGTGCATTAAAAACATATAGAAAGGAAACTTTTAAGCAAATTGGGGGATTAAAACCAGCTATGGGCTGGGACACTGTGGACGAACTACTTTGCAAATTTTATAACTGGAAGGTTGTTACTGATGAAAGTTTGCATGTAAAACACTTAAAAGCCACTGGTGCAAGCTACAACAAAGCTGCTCGATACAAACAAGGCGAAGCTTTTTACAGTTTGGGCTATGGATTTTTTATAACAACTATTGCATCTTTAAAACTTGCCATCAGAAAAGGTAACCCCCACTTATTTATTGACTACATCATGGGTTTTTACAAAGCAAAATTATCCAAAAAGCCACTATTTGTAACACCAGAACAAGCCTCATTTATTAGAAAATATAGATTCAAAAAAATGATGAAAAAACTATTTTAGTTTATTTTTTTTTCAGATAAGTGGGTTGTTCATAGTGCTTTTGTTACTTACTATTGAAAATTAAAATGAAACAAAAATGAAACAAATATTATCGCTACAAAATCCATATATCAAGTCTTTGTTTCAATTGCAAGAAAAAGCAAAAACTAGAAAAAATTTAGGGCTTTTTATCATTGAAGGCAAACGAGAAATTGAATTAGCTTTAAAAGGGAATTATGAAATTGATACAGTTTTATTTTGCAAGGAATATAATCATTTTGAATCTGATATTTTAAAGATAAATTCTAAAAATCACATTGAAATATCAAAAGAAATCTATAAAAAATTAGCTTACCGAGATTCAACAGAAGGTATTATTGCAGTTGCGAACATCAAAAACACATTGCTATCAAATTTAAAACTTCCAAAAAATCCTTTGATACTTGTTTTAGAAGCCATTGAAAAGCCTGGAAATATTGGTGCTATATTAAGAACTGCCGATGCAGCAAATGCCGATGCTGTTTTAATAGCCGATGCTAAGACAGATTTATATAACCCAAATATTATACGATCAAGTGTAGGCTGTGTTTTTACAAACCAAATTGCCGTGGCTACAAGTCAAGAAATTATAACCTTTCTTAAAGATAATAACATCAATTTTTATAGTGCAACACTTCAAAATTCAAATCCATATCATAAAATAAACTACACAACCCCCACAGCATTGGTTTTAGGTACAGAAGCAACAGGTTTAACTTCAATTTGGAGAGAGCAAAGTACTCAAAATATTATAATCCCAATGCAAGGACAAATAGATTCTATGAATGTTTCAGTTGCTGCAGCTATATTATTATTTGAAGCAAAAAGACAACGAGGGTTTTAGTAGCAAGATTTTAGTTAATACACTTAATTCAAATACAAAAAACTGATATTTAGCATGGTAGCAAAACCAACCCACGCTAAATACGGAATCAACATATATCCTGCATTTTTGTCAATTCTTTTAAAAATGACAAAAGTTTCATAGATAAGCAATAATAAAATTACTATTTCAATGGCTGCTAAAAAAATATTATGAAGCCCAAAAAAAAGGTAACTCCATAAAGAATTTAAAAGCAACTGAACCCCAAAAAATAAAAGTGCTTTTTTTACATCTTCTTTTTGAACATTTATTTTATCCCAAACTAAAGCTGCTGCCACCCCCATT
>DAINSR010000175.1:0-5377 GCA_036741255.1 Flavobacterium sp. | reverse complement strand
CAATTAATTCAATCATTTGAAAAAGAATATTGAGTTTTTCAGCAGACCCTAAATAGATTCAGAGTAATAAAAAAAGAAACTATCCTAAAGTGATTTTTTTGACAAGCTATATAAGCTAAAATGACAAAAAATTTACTTTTTAGAAAGTCTCTTTTTATGTACTCAAGTCTTAAAATCTAGTTGAGAACCGATTTTAAATCGGCGTTCATGTTTCTAACGGCATCAGCACTTTTAGAAAACAAGGCTTTTTCAGAATCGTTTAATTGTATATCAACAATTTGTTCTACTCCATTTTTACCTATTATACAAGGCACCCCAATGCAAATATCTGACTGTCCGTACTCACCTTCAAGCATTACTGAACAAGGAATCATTCTTTTTTGATCATTTAAAATAGAATCTACTAAGAAAGCAACCGATGCACCAGGCGCATACCAAGCAGATGTGCCTAATAATCCTGTTAATGTAGCACCACCCACCATAGTTGAAGCAGCCACTTTGCTGAGTTCTTCTTGACTTAAAAAGTTTGAAACTGGCGAACCATTGTAAGATGCTAACCGAGTTAAAGGTATCATAGTAGTATCTCCATGCCCACCAATTACCATACCTTGAACATCATTTGATGGTTTTTGAAGTGCTTGAGATAAATAATATCTAAAACGAGAGCTATCAAGTGCCCCCCCCATTCCTATTACCCTGTTTTTTGGTAAACCTGTTGCTTTTAAGGTTAAATAAGTCATGGTATCCATAGGGTTTGAAACCACAACAATAATTGTATTTGGAGAATATTTTAAGATATTATCTGCTACAGATTTTACAATTCCTGCATTAATACCTATCAACTCTTCTCGTGTCATGCCGGGTTTTCTGGGTATTCCAGAAGTAATTACTACTACATCTGAATTTGCTGTTTTAGAGTAATCATTTGTTACGCCTATAACCTGAGTATTAAACCCTGTTGTTGTAGCACATTGCATAATGTCTATTGATTTACCCTCAGCAAAACCTTCTTTGATGTCTAATAAAACTACCTCACTTGCAATTCCTCTATAAGAAATAACATCTGCACAGGTAGCTCCCACATTACCAGCACCTACTATTGTAACTTTCATATTTGTAAATATTTATTAAATTATTATTAAACTTCTATTTTGAAAATAAAACTCAATTGAGAACAAAGATTTATAAATTCTTATATTTTTAGAGGTTAAAAAGAAAGAATTTTATTAAGCATCAATTTTTGCGTAAGCTGCATTTTTCTCAATAAATTCTCTTCGTGGTGGCACCTCATCACCCATAAGCATTGAAAAAATATGGTCAGCCTCTGTTAAATTATCTATACTTACTTGACGTAATGTTCTAAATTCTGGGTTCATAGTAGTGTCCCAAAGCTGCTCTGCATTCATTTCTCCAAGACCTTTGTAACGCTGTATAGCAGCTGATCCGCCCATTCGTTGATTGATTAAATCGCGTTGATCATTAGTCCAGGCATATTCTTTTTTATTTCCTTTTTTAAGTAAATATAAAGGAGGAGCTGCAATATAAACATGACCTTTTTCTATGAGTTCTTTCATGAATCTAAAAAAGAACGTAAGGATTAAAGTAGAAATGTGAGAACCATCCACATCGGCATCACACATAATTACTACTTTATGGTATCTTAATTTTGAAAGATTTAATGCTTTACTATCTTCTTCGGTACCAATAGTTACGCCTAAGGCAGTGAAAATATTTCTAATTTCTTCGTTTTCAAAAACTTTGTGTTGCATAGCTTTTTCAACGTTCAATATTTTTCCTCGTAAGGGTAAAATAGCCTGAAACATTCGATCTCGTCCTTGTTTTGCTGTTCCGCCCGCCGAGTCTCCCTCTACTAAAAATACTTCACATTTTGCAGGGTCTTGTTCAGAACAATCTGATAATTTACCAGGCAGTCCACCGCCACCCATAACGGTTTTTCGTTGCACCATTTCACGTGCTTTTTTTGCAGCATGTCGGGCTTGAGCCGCTAATATTACTTTTTGAACAATAATTTTTGCATCATTTGGGTTTTCTTCTAAATAGGCTTCTATCATGTCCCCCACAGCTTGACTGACTGGTGAAACGACCTCTCTATTCCCTAGTTTTGTTTTAGTTTGACCTTCAAATTGAGGTTCTGCTACTTTTACTGATATAATAGCCGTGAGACCTTCTCTAAAATCATCTCCAGAAATTTCAAATTTTAATTTTTCAAGTAGTCCAGAGGCATCAGCATATTTTTTTAGAGTACGGGTAAGCCCCATTCTAAAACCTTGCAAATGTGTACCCCCTTCATGGGTATTGATATTGTTTACATAAGAAAAAATATTTTCTGAATAACTATCGTTATATATAAGAGCTACTTCTACGGGTATTTCTCCTTTTTCATTTTCCATGCTAATTACATGTCCAATTATGGGAGTTCTGTTTCCGTCTAAAAACCGAATGAACTCTTTTAATCCGTCTTGTGAGTGAAAGGTTTCTTTTCGTGTTTCGCCCTTATCATCAATTTCTCTTTTATCAACTAATGTAATTGTGATTCCTTTATTTAAAAAAGAAAGTTCTCTTAAACGAGCCGCTAAAGTATCATAAGAATAAACTAATGTTTGCGTAAATATGGTTGCATCTGGCTTAAAAGTTACAATTGTACCTCGCTTTTGTGTGGTTCCAATTTGCTTTACAGGATATAAAGCTTTCCCTTTTTCATATTCTTGCTCATAAATTTTTCCATCTCTATGAACTGTGGCTCTTAAATGATCTGATAGTGCATTAACACATGAAACTCCCACACCATGCAAACCTCCAGATACTTTATATGAATCTTTGTCAAATTTACCTCCTGCACCTATTTTTGTCATTACAACTTCTAGTGCTGAAACTCCTTCTTTCTTGTGTAAATCTACAGGTATTCCTCGCCCATTATCTTCAACAGAAATAGAATTATCCTCGTTAATAATAACGTGAATAGTATCACAATGACCTGCTAATGCTTCATCTATGGAATTATCAACCACCTCATAAACTAAATGATGTAGTCCTCTAACACCAGTGTCACCTATATACATTGACGGACGCATTCTTACATGCTCCATTCCTTCTAACGCCTGAATACTATCTGCTGAATAATTATTTTTATTGTTTTGTTCGCTCATATTGTTTTGCTTAAAATCACTTTTTTTATAAAAAACAAATATAAGGAATTTTGAAAAAAAAGGACATCAATACTCCTGTTATTGTATTTAAGTTATCAACATTTGTTTAAAAAAATACTAATAGAAACTATAATTCTCAAGTTTTTACAAATAAACAGTTTAAAAAGCAAAACCCACTACAAACCAGTAAATTATTGTTTTTATATCAACTTAAATTTACTAATTCGTGGTGGATTTGTTTTATCCATTGCGATAATTCAATCTTTTAAATGAACTATTTTAGGGATTAATCTATAGTTATTGTTTAGTGTATCTCAGTGTTAAAACTTTGCAAAAAACTGTAAACAAAATTTACTTTGTGTTTACATAAGCATCATCATGCACATTAGCTACAGCTCTTCCTGATGGGTCGTTCAAATTTTTAAAAGCTTCATCCCACTCAAGAGCAATTTTTGTACTACAAGCAACACTAGCTTCTTGAGGTACACTCAATGCAGCAGCATCGCTAGGAAAGTGTTCTGTAAAAATAGAACGATAATAATACTCTTCTTTTGACGTGGGTGTTTGAATTGGAAACTTATATTTTGCATTTGCCAGCTGTTCGTCTGAAACTTCTTTTGCCACAACTTCTTTAAGGGTATCAATCCAGCTATATCCTACACCATCACTAAATTGCTCTTTTTGACGCCACGCAACACTTTCTGGAAGCATGTCTTCAAAGGCTTTTCTGAGTACCCATTTTTCCATGCGTTCGCCATTAATCATTTTATCCTGTGGGTTAATCCGCATGGCAACATCTATAAATTCTTTATCTAAAAATGGAACTCTACCTTCTATACCCCAAGCAGCTAAACTTTTATTAGCTCTAAGGCAATCATACATGTGTAGTTTACTCAACTTTCTAACGGTTTCTTCATGAAATTCACGTGCATTTGGGGCTTTGTGAAAATACAAATAACCTCCAAATAATTCATCTGAACCTTCGCCAGAAAGTACCATTTTTATACCCATAGATTTAATTACTCGTGCCATTAAGTACATGGGGGTTGAAGCTCTAATTGTAGTAACATCATAGGTTTCAATATTATAAATCACATCTCTAACTGCGTCTAACCCTTCTTGAATTGTAAATTTAATTTCGTGATGAATAGTCCCTAAATGATCGGCAACTTTTTGTGCTGCAGCTAAATCTGGAGAACCATGAAGCCCTACCGCAAATGAATGTAACTGCGGATACCAAGCATCTGTTTTACCGTCTGATTCAATTCGCTTTTGAGCATATTTTTTTGCAACAGCAGAAGTTATAGAAGAATCTAATCCGCCAGATAATAAAACACCATAAGGCACATCGCTCATAAGCTGCCTTTTAACAGCAGCTTCTAATGCCGTTTTAATAGCTTCAATACTTGTCTTATTTTCTTTAACAGCATCAAAATCTGTCCACTCTCTGTTATACCATTTTACAAACTCTCCGTCTTTGCTAGACAAATAATGCCCAGGAGGGAACAATTCAATTTTAGTACAAACGCCTTCCAGTGCTTTTAACTCTGAGGCAACAAAAAAAGTACCGTTTGTGTCCCAACCAATATATAATGGTATAATACCCATGTGATCACGAGCTATAAAGTATTCATTATTGGCAACATCATAAATGGCAAATCCGAAAATTCCATTCATTTCGTCTAAAAAATGAACTCCTTTTTCTTGATATAGAGCTAAAATAACTTCGCAATCACTTTCTGTTTGAAAATGGTATTTACCTTCAAATTGTTTTCTTAATTCACGATGGTTATAAATTTCGCCATTAGCAGCAAGAACTAAATTTTTATCTGATGAAAACAAGGGTTGTTTACCCGAAGCAGGATCAACAATTGCCAAGCGTTCATGAGACAAAATGGCATTGTCATGGCTAAAAATACCACTCCAGTCTGGTCCACGATGTCTAATGGTTTTTGACATTTCTAAAACTTTAGGTCTTAAAATTTCTGATTTTTGCTTTAAATCAAAGGCACATACAATTCCACACATAATCTTATTTTTTTATGATTTTTAATTTGCAATAAAATGAAAACAAAATTGAATAATTATAGAGATATATAAAAGCAAAAATAAAAATTTAATTATATATTATAACTAAAAAAAGAATTTTAATTAAAAAAATAAATAATATACAATATGAAAATATTATTTTATTGATTTTTTTGAATTTT
>DAINSR010000174.1:0-5385 GCA_036741255.1 Flavobacterium sp. | reverse complement strand
CTATTTTTTCACGGAGATCTTGACGGATATTCACACAAAAACCAGTAGAACCAAATTTAAAGATAACTGAAAAAGTATATTTGCCTTTGAATTTTAAAATCAAGATGTTAAGCAACATTTTTTATATTTTTTCCCACTACCATATGGACAAGCATCATTTCTCCCAATTTTTGGCGAGCTATTTACAAATGGTTTAGGAAAAAATAAATCCTCATCTTCTTTCATAAAGTTTAATAATCCAAAATTAGGTCTTGGAGTTGCACGTTCTTTTCTCAATCCAAGAACAATTTCAACTTCTTCTAAATCGCCACAAACACTCAAATCAACAAAATCCCCATTGAAAGCTTCGGCAATTACATCAATAGCTTCAACGGCTTTTAAATTTATCAAGTAAGAAACTAAAAAAGCGTTATATCCTTCATCGTATTCTTCACATTTTTTTAGTTGATTAGCTAAAATTTCAATGCATTTTGTACGGCTTTTTTCATATTTGTTCCCAATCATTTCCAAGCAATGAATAGCAGAAACATTAGCCCACAGTTCATTTTCATTTGTTTCGATATAGTGTTCCAATATTGGGATGGTTTTTGGACCAAGCATTTTAAAAACAACAGGTATTTCAGATGAAATCCAATCATCACCATCATCATCTATTCTTGTTAACAGCGTTAAAAGGCTTTCAGCTGCTGTTATAGCTTTTAATTGTCCTAATGTTCGCCAAGCATGAACGGGAGCCCAAATTTCAGAACCTTCAGGATTACCATAATATAATTCTTCATCTAAAATAATCATAATTAAATCAGCAATATGATGTTCGGTAAAACCTAATTCTAAATAATTTTGCCACTTTTCCCCAGTAGGTTCTCCTAAAGTCAATAACTGGTCTAATGGTGCTAAATAACTTGTTTTCATTTGTATGGTTCTTGTTTAAAAGTGTTATATGATTTTGTTTGAATATCATTCATTAGTCCAAACAAAATGTCAATACTATCATTTGGTGAGTATGGCAAGATGCAAATGTACAATTTTTTTTAAGTGTCAATAATTGTAATTGGGTTTAAATTAAATCATAAGATTTAAAAAAAAATCATGTAACAGTTTTATTATAAGTCATTTATGATTAAATAAAGAGGTTAATTATTTTGATGATATAGTAACTATTTTTAAAACCTATAATAATTTAAAGCATTGATTATAAGTGTTTTAATTTATATTATTTGCAGGTATGGGAAAGAAGCTGCGATAATAAAGCATTACTATAGTGATTCTTTTTACTCAATAATTAACTCAATAATCATTATGTACATTTTAGTAAGTATGTATCTCAGCAATAAAAAATTAAAAAATATACTACTTTTGAAAAAAAAGAGTTATTGAAGTTGTTTAAACTTGCTACATTTAATTGTGAATCAGGGATTTTGTAAGCAATTTGCGTCTTTTTTTGTTGTTTGAAAGAACTATAGAACTAAAAAAACGAAAAGTGGGTGCAAAAGGCAAATTTTTTAGTAAAAGCAAAAAAATTAAACGAGTTCATTTTAAGTATATGATTTTTAGATGGTTTTTATGGCTTTTTTTACTTTTTGTTTCTAGCTCATTGGCTCAAGAAACACAATCGCCTTATAAATCAAAAAAAATAGTAGCTACTAAAGATACTCTTTTGCTTGAAAGCGTGAGCATTAATAAGGTATTTTTTAAAATCTTAGACAAAAACAAAGTTGCTATAGACTCTTCTTTTTATCATGTTGATTTTAAAACTGCAACAATAGTTTTTAAAAACTCCATTTCGCGCCAAGACACTCTAGAAGTACATTATTTAATGTTTCCTGAATTTTTAACAAAAACATATTCTATTTATGATAAAAGTGTTCTTGTTTCAAATAAAGCGGGTCAGCTTTTATCGTTTAAAAATACATCAAAAAACACCTTTATTCCTTTTGACGGACTTCAAACAAATGGTAGCATTAGCAGAGGCCTAACTATTGGAAACAATCAAAACACGGTGTTAAACTCAAATTTAGATCTTCAAATTACTGGAAAGCTATCAGAAAAAGTGAGTTTGCGTGCTTCCATTCAAGATAGTAATATTCCACTTCAAGAAGGAGGATATTCGCAACGATTAGACGAGTTTGATCAAATATTTATTGAGTTATTTTCTAACAAGTGGAATATTAGAGGTGGCGACTTGTTTTTAGAAAACAGACAATCTTCGTTTTTAAATTTTAATAAAAAAGTTCAAGGATTATCATCTTATATTTCATTAGGTTCAAATAATAATAAAACTGAACTTTTTGCTTCAGCAGCACTCGTTAGAGGGCAGTATGCAAAAAGCACCTTTACAGGTCAGGAAGGAAATCAAGGTCCTTATAAGTTGAGAGGTAATAAGGGCGAATTGTTTGTGCTTATAATCTCGGGTTCTGAAAGGGTTTTTGTAAACGGAATTTTACTAACTCGTGGTGAAAACAAAGATTATACCATAGATTATAACGCGGGCGAAATTATTTTTACATCACTCTTTCCCATTACTTCTGAAATGCGAATCAATGTTGAATATCAATATACTGATAGAAATTATACTCGTTTTGTTACTTATGCGGGTGCAACTCATAAAAGAAATCAATGGCATGTAGGCGGATTATTATATGCTGAAAACGATGTAAAAAACCAACCTCTTCAACAAAATTTATCGCAAGAGCAAGTAAATATTCTTCAAAATGCAGGAGATAATACAAGTGCCATGATAGCCCCGTCTGCCTACGGAGATACTTTTTCTGAAAATAAAATTTTATATAAGAAAGTACTTATAATGGGCGAGGAGGTTTTTGAATATTCTACAAATCCAGAAGATGAGTTGTATAATGTGCGTTTTAGTTTTGTGGGCAATAATTTAGGAAATTATATATTGGCAAATAATCAAGCCATAGGTAAAATATACCAGTATGTGGCACCTATTTTAGGGATTTCTCAAGGAAATTTTGAGCCTACAATTCCTTTAATTGCTCCCACAAAAATTCAAATTGCCACTGTTTTTGGGGGCTATAACTCTAAAGAAGATACAACGTATAAAACAAATGTAGATTTTGAAATTGGGGTTAGTCAAAATGATCTTAATTTATTTTCTGATTTAGATGATGGAAACAACAACGGAATTGCTGGAAAAATAAACGCAAAACAACGCTTTTTAGCAGGTAAAACTACCTTAGATGCTTTTGCAAACGTTCAGTTTATTCAACAAGATTTTAAAACAATTGAACGATTGTTTACCATTGAATTTAATAGAGATTGGAATTTAAACACACCCCTTGGAAATCAAAGTTTAATAGTTTCTGGGTTAAATTTTAATTTTAATAACAAAGGAAGTACACAATATCAAGTGGAGCGACTTAGTTTTTCTGAAAATTTTTTAGGTACTAAACATCTTTTAACAGCAAATTATAAGTATAAGAACCTTAGCATTAACAGCAATTCTAGTGTAATGAATAGTAGCGGTAGTTTTGCAAATTCAAAGTTTATAAGAAATCAAACAAAGGCTTCTTACCAATTTAAAAAAAACTGGATAGGCACTTCTTTTAATTTAGAAGATAATAAAGAGCGGCTAACATCAACTCAGTTGCTATCGGTATTGAGTCAAAAATTTTCTGAATATGGAGCTTTTATGGGTCGAGGAGACTCTACTAAGGTTTTTGCAGAAATTGGTTTAATTCAACGAAAAAACGACAGTTTGCAAAACGGATTTTTAAAACGTGTAAACAACTCTAGTTCTTATTATTTAAACTCGCAATGGATAAAAACTGAAAAGAGTAATTTGACAGTTTTTTTAAAGTATAGAAGCTTAAATTATGAGGATAGTAACAAAAAAAGAGAACCTTCTATAAACTCAAGAGTTTTATATAACAATAGATTTTGGAATCAATTGTTGCAGTTATCTACACTTTATGAAAATTCATCAGGAACAATTGCACAGCAAGAGTTTACTTATTTAGAAGTGGAACCCTCAAGGGGGGTGTATATGTGGAACGATTATAACAACAACGGAATACAAGAGTTGCAGGAGTTTGAAGTGGCTCCGTTTTTAGATTTAGCAAAATATGTGCGGGTGTTTTTACCTAACCAAGTTTTTGTGCGAACTCATCAAAATAAATTTTCGCAAGCATTTACTTTTAATTTTAATCAATGGCAAAACAAAACAGGATTCTTGAAATTTATATCGCTTTTTTATAACCAAACTTCATTTTCAATTGACAGGAAAATTACAAGAGATGGTGCAAATTTTAGTTTAAATCCCTTTTCAAGCGACACTAAAAATCTTGTGGGATTAAATAATAGCTTTAGAAATAGTTTATTTTTAAATAGAGGAAAACAGCATCACTCGGTTACTTATAATTTTCTTAAAAACCATTCTAAAAGCCTACTTTCTGTGGGAACTATTGAAAATGAAGTCCTGTCAAATCAATTGCAATACCAACATTTAGTAAAAAAAACATGGCTTTTTTCAATTTCTGGCAAAACTATAAATAACAAGGCTTTTTCAGAGAATTATACGAGTAGAAATTTTAATATAAAAGGCTTTCAGGCGGAACAAAAAATTTCTTATTTGTTCTCAAAAAATGCTGTTTGGGATGTTTTTTATGAAATTCAAAATAAATCAAATCAAATGGCAAATTTTGAGAAGTTGCAACAAAATCATTATGGTACTTCTTTCACTTATAACAGTGAAAAAGGATTTAGTATAAACGGCGAATTTTCTTATTTTAACAACTTGTTTTCAGGCAATTCTTTGTCGGCAGTGGGTTTTCAGTTGTTAGAAGGTTTGCAAGCAGGCAAAAATCAAACTTGGCGGTTGATGTTGCAAAAAAATCTGACCTCATATTTAGACATAAACATTAATTATCAAGGAAGAAAAAGTGAAACATCTGAAGCTATTCATACAGGAAATGTGCAACTTAGAGCTTTTTTTTGAAATCGCAATTTAAAACCAATAGCCTAAACTCAGCCAAGTGTAATGATTTTTTGTTTCGGGAGACCACGAATGTTTAATTTCTATGGGACCAATAATGGTTTCTATTCCATAGCCCAACGCATAGCCAGAAAAACGGGGTTTAGAAACCCAAGTATCACTTTCAAAAATATTGTTACCCACGTTTGCAAAATTTGCTGTGGCGTTTAGATAGTTTTTTTTAAAAATTTCAACCTCTGCTGTGGCAGCTCCTTTTACATAACTATCGCCAGAGATACTTAAAAAATCATACCCAAAAAAGTGCTGAAAATTATTTATTTTATTAAAACCATAGCCGCCTAACACATAATCAAAAAATGGTGTTTGTTGTGTGCCAATTGTTAAACCAATTTCAGACTCTAGCTTGAGGGTATATTTTTTGAAAAAAGTTT
>DAINSR010000173.1:0-5436 GCA_036741255.1 Flavobacterium sp. | reverse complement strand
GCAAAAGAGCATTTTACAATTAGAGTTTAATTGCTTGTCAATTTATACTTTTATAAATAACTACTTACTAACCTAATAATCAGTATTATACCAACTTAAAGAATAATTAAATATACAAATTTAACTCTTGAAAATTAAATCATTTTAGAGTCTCTCAATTACCATTGCAGATGCACCTCCACCACCATTACAAATAGCTGCAGCACCAATTTTTGCTTGATTTTGATATAAAACATGAAGTAGAGTTACTAAAATACGTGCCCCTGAACAACCTAAAGGGTGACCCAAAGAAACAGATCCACCATTTATATTTATTTTATCAAGAGGAATACCTAAAATTTTAGCATTAGCTAATCCAACAACTGCAAAAGCTTCATTGAGTTCAAAATAATCAACATCAGCTATAGTCATTCCAGCTTTTTCAAGAGCTTTTGGTAATGCTTTTGAAGGAGCAGTTGTAAATCGTCTTGACTCATGAGCAGCATCAGCATAGGAAAGAATACGTGCTAATGGTTTTACCCCAAGTGCAATTGCTTTTTCTTCACTCATTAAAATTAATGCAGCTGCACCATCATTTATGGTAGATGCATTTGCTGCTGTAACAGTTCCATCTTTAGTAAATGCAGGTTTTAAAATAGGTATTTTTTCAAGTTTTACATTTGTAAACTCTTCGTCTTTTGAAATAGATAAAAACTCACCATTTCGCTGAGGTATAGAAACGGGTATTATTTCAGACTCAAACTTATTAAGTGCCCAAGCATTAGCAGAACGCTTATAGGATTCAATAGCAAAATTATCTTGTTGTTCACGGGTTATATTAAATTCTATTGCACAAAAATCTGCTAACGAACCCATAGTTTGTTGATCAAAAGAATCTACTAACCCATCTCTTTGCAATCCATCAATCAAAGATGTTGAACCAAATTTTACACCATTTCTAATATGAACATAGTGAGGAATCATGCTCATATTTTCCATTCCACCCGCCACAACCACCTCAGCATCACCCGCAATTATTATCTGAGCGGCTTGTATTACTGCTTTCATTCCACTTGAACAAACTTTATTTACAGTAGTGCAAACTACATGATCAGGTAATCCTGCAGCAATTGAAGCCTGTCTTGCTGGTGCCTGACCAGTATTCGCCTGAACAACATTACCCATTATAACTTCATCAACTAAATTTGAATCTAAATTTATTTTTTGCAGCGCCCCTTTAATAGCAATAGCACCGAGTTGAGTGGCAGGAACACTAGATAATGCTCCCATAAAACTACCAATAGGAGTTCTAACAGCTGATACAATAACTACGCTTTTATTCATGATTTTTTTTTTTACGAAATTAATAAATAAATAACCATTTAAAACTAAATGCCAAAAGACAACTATTGAACAGCTATCATAATATTAAACCAGAATTTTTACAAGCTTATTTAGATGAGTTTTACTATAAATTCAATAGAAGATATTTTAGAGAAGCTTTATTTGGTAGACTTTTAGTAGCTTCGGTTACTTATATTTTTTATTTCCAAAGCTAAGTCTTTCTATAATAGTAAAATAGCCTAATATATCATTTAAAAAAGCTTTTGAATGAAGAAATTTAAAATAAGATTTTGAATAAAAAAACAAGCAATAATACTACCCCATGATATTATATCCGCCATCAACATGTCTAATTTCACCTGTGATTCTTCCATTAGGTCTAAATAAATGGATAACTTCATTAGCTAAATCATCTGGTGTTGCATTACCTAAAGGGCTAATTGTGTTTGATTTATCCACATCAGATTGATTTAGAGTTGCAGTTCCTGCTTTACTACCCATGTATGTTGAAAATCGTATAGCATTAACACGTGTTCCGTCTCTCCTTCCTAATTCGTCGGCAAGTTCAATTGTAATTCGCTCTAAAGCTGCTTTTGCGATACTCATATTTCTATAAGGATGAAAAGTAACTTTTGCCGCAGCTATATAACTTAATGAACAAATGGAAGATTTGGGTTGCATGAGGTCATATTTGTATAAAAAATGGGCAATTCTAATAAGCGAATAGGCTGAAACCTCCATAGTATCACAAAATTCTTCTTTTGTAACTTCGAGTATTGGTTTTACAACCTTTTGTCTAATGGTTTTATCCATGGCTATGGCGTGCAAAAAACCATCAACTTTAATGTGATTTGCGTGCAACTTTCTTGCAAAAGCATCAACACTTTCCTCGAGTGTTACATCTAAAATTTCAGTTTGAACCTCGCCCAATTCGTTTCTAATAGCATTTTGAAAGTTTAGATAATTAGTATTTAAAAATTGTTTTGCTTTGTCAGACAAATTTTGATGAAACTCACTTACTCCCAGCCCAGTGCAAATTACTTTTCCGCCGTTTTCAATTATCTTTTTTGCAACAAACATGGCTAATGAGTTTTCATCTGCAATACCCGTGATTAAAAATGTTTTATTTTTGAACATATTTTTTATTTATTACCATTTATATAAAGCTGTTCCCCATGTCCATCCAGCACCTACTGCCGCAAACAAAAGGATATCCCCTTTTTTAAATTCGTTGTTTTTATGTGTTTCATCTAAAATTATAGGCACCGTCCCTCCAGATGTATTAGCATATCTATCCATATTTGTTTTTACTTTTTCAAAGGGAAGATTTATTTTTCTTGCTATTTCAATAAGAATACGAATACTAGGTTGGTGAGGAAGCATAAAATCCACATCATCAACAGTTAAGTTGTTTCTATTTAAAATTTCCAATATGTTATCTGGTACAACACGCGTGGCAGTATTATAAACAGCTTTTCCGTCCATTTTAAAGAAATGTTCTCTGTTTTCAATAGTGTCTAATGAAGCTGGTTTTGCAGAACCTCCTGCTAATATTGTGAAATGCTCTTTACCAGTTCCATCAGAATGCAGTGCAAAATCAATAAAACCTTTATCTTCATGTGTTGGACTCAAAACCATTGCACCTGCTCCATCACCAAAAAAAACAGCATCTCTTCGTTCCCAATCTATAATGGTTGAAAAAGTATCGGCACCAATAACTAAAACATTTTTATACATGCCTGTTTTTATAAATTGAACTGCCGTTGCCATAGTAAATAAAGCCCCTGAACAAACAGCTGAGATGTCAAATGCTACGGCATTAATAGCTTTTAGTTTATCTTGAACAAAACATGCACAAGATGGAGATGGTCGGTCTGGAGTTGTTGTGGCTACAATAATTAAGTCAATTTCTTCTACACTTAAATTGGCATTCTCAATAGCAATTAAACCAGCTTTATAAGCTAAATCACTAGTAGCTTCGCCAGTTGATATTCTTCTTTCTTTGATTCCTAATTTAGAAAATATCCACTCGTCTGATGAACCAATAGAGTCAAAATAACTGTTTTTAACAACATTCGTAGGGACATAAGACCCCGTTCCTTTTATATAAACATTAGTCATTTAATATTTTTTTTCAAATTTGACTTTTATTTTTTTTAAAACAAATATTACTAAATAAAACTTATTGATTAATAATTGTAGTAAAAAATATTTTTAGAGTAGAGTGATAAAAAATGGAAATTTATCATATAAATTCAATTTACAGATAAATATAAAAAAGAAAAAACCGATATTACCTATCGATTTTTATTGAGTGCAAAATTAAAACCTATCCGATTACTTCTTTTACTTTCATTCCTATTTCTGCAGGTGAATCAACCACATGAATACCGTTTTCTCTCATGATTCGTTTTTTTGCTTGGGCAGTGTCATCAGAACCACCCACAATAGCACCCGCATGCCCCATTGTTCTTCCAGCAGGAGCTGTTTCCCCAGCAATGAAACCTACAATGGGCTTAGTGCTTCCACTGGTTTTATACCACTTTGCAGCATCGGCTTCTAATTGTCCACCAATTTCACCAATCATTACAACACACTTAGTTTCTGGGTCATTTATTAATAATTCCAATGCTTCCTTTGTTGTAGTGCCAATAATTGGGTCTCCCCCAATACCTATTGCAGTGGTGATTCCTAATCCCTGTTTTACCACTTGATCAGCAGCTTCATAAGTTAAAGTTCCTGACTTAGAGACAATCCCTACAGAACCTTTTTTAAACACAAAACCAGGCATAATACCCACTTTTGCCTCACCTGGAGTAATGACCCCTGGGCAATTAGGACCTATTAACCTGCAACCTCGTTCTTTTACATAGGCATAGGCTTTTATCATATCTGCCACTGGAATACCCTCTGTAATGCAAATAATAACTTTTATTCCTGAGTCTGCAGCTTCCATTATTGCATCTGCAGCAAAGGCTGGTGGCACAAATAAAATTGAAGTATCTGCACCTGTACCTTTAACAGCATCTTGTACCGTATTAAAAACTGGTTTATCAAGATGCTTTGTTCCTCCTTTACCAGGAGTAACACCACCCACAATATTAGTACCATATTCTATCATTTGTGTGGCATGAAAAGTACCTTCACTACCTGTGAATCCCTGAACAATTATTTTTGAATTTTTATTTACTAAAACACTCATGTTTTTATATTTATTTTTTTGTTATAAGCGATGCAAAAATAGTACATTATTTTAATATTCTGTAATGAAAAAATAAAGTATTTAAAAATCATTCCATTATTAAAACATGGCTTTTATAAGGATAATGACTTGAAAAAAAAGTTACATCAATATTAGGATATTTGGTATCCCAAGCTTTTTTAAGTTTTCTAAAAGTAATTTCATCTGGGTTAATGGGTACATTTAACTCATCAAATGTCCATTTATTGATATTAATTTGTCTCTTAGATTTACAACTGTCCGAAATTGCTGTGTATTTTTTTAAAAAAGCATAGTCTTTAGTGTTATTTATACAAACTGTTATTTTATTTTGATTTCCAGAATAAAGATTAAATGAAAAGTAATGATACCAATAACCAAACATATTCATAAAAGGTAATACAAACAAAACAACTAAAATTACTAAATTCATTTTTTTGATTGTTAAACTGTTAATCAAAACATTCTCGCTATTATTATAAAAGACAATATAAACAATTATCATTAATGCCATATTCCATGGAAAAACAATTATGTTATAAAAATCATTTAATCCTAAAATCATTATAATTAAAATATGCATTAAAAGAATCATCAATACTACTACTTTTTTATTTTTTAAGAACAGTAAACCCAAGCCCAAAATCATTTCTATAATCGAAAGCAAAATCCCAGCATAATGTATCCACAAATTACTGCTTATAAAGTCTTTTGAAAAAGAAAATATTTTTCTCAAGACCATCTGATCCCAAAATGCACCCAAAAAACCTCCGTTAAATTTATTGATTCCACTAAAAAAATAAAGTGCTACTAACATCCATGAAATTCTTTGTAAAAATTGCCTTTTGTCATTTGATATAACATAAAACAAATAGCACATAAAAAAGAAAAAT
>DAINSR010000172.1:0-5441 GCA_036741255.1 Flavobacterium sp. | reverse complement strand
CTAATAATGTAATTTTAATAAAACCATTAAAAGATTAAAAAATAAACTTCAAATTTTACGCTTAGCCAATTGAGAACAATGTGATAAATTATTAATTTTTTTGAAAACATAAAACCATGTGTGATTTGCTTAATATTTTCATAAATGTGCATAAAAATTAACAAAATTTAATTGCAAATATTGTAGTTTTGCCAAATTAATTAATCAAAACGTCTTTTAAGACTATATTATGGATAGGTTCTCATTTTTAAACGCAGCACATACTGCATTTTTTGCAGATTTATATGAACAATATTTAGAAAACCCTGATAAAATAGAGCCAAGTTGGAGAAGTTTTTTTCAAGGATTTGATTTTGCACTAGCAAAGTATGGTCCCGAAGAAATTAATTATCAAGTAATTGCAAATACAGTTGATGAACGATTAATTTCTGGTAAAACAGAAAAAGAATTCAATGTATTACGTTTGATTGACGGCTATAGAACACGAGGTCATTTGTTTACAAAAACAAATCCTGTGCGAGAAAGAAGAAGCCACAAACCCACATTAGCATTAGAAAATTTTGGTTTATCAGATGCCGATTTGAATACGGTTTTTGATGCAGCAAAGATGGTTAATATGCCTCCAAGCCCGCTTAAAGACATATTACAACATTTAAACAAGGTATATTGTCAGTCTATTGGGGTTGAATTTATGTATATTCGGGACCCAAAAATTCAAGATTGGATAAAAAATAAATTAGTTATTAATGATAACCAGCCTAATTTTGATGCTAGTCAAAAGAAAAATATATTAAATAAATTAAACGAAGCGGTTTCATTTGAAACATTCTTGCATGCCAAATATGTGGGGCAGAAGCGTTTTTCGTTAGAAGGATGTGAAGCTGCAATACCTGCCCTAGATGCACTAATTGAAGCTGCCGCAGAAAAAGGTGTAGAGCAGTTTGTAATGGGAATGGCTCACAGAGGAAGGTTAAATGTTTTAGCAAACATCTTTGGAAAAAATACCCAAAACATCTTTTCTGAGTTTGATGGCAAGGACTATGACGATGATGTTTCATTTGATGGAGATGTAAAATACCACTTGGGTTTAACATCTGACAGAAAGACAAAAACTGGGAAAAAAATAAATATTAACTTAGCCCCAAATCCATCTCATTTAGAAACCGTGGGTGCTGTTATTGAAGGTATTACACGAGCCAAACAAGACCGTTTATTTCCAAACTATTTTTCAAAAGTACTGCCCATAGCCGTTCATGGCGATGCCGCTATTGCTGGGCAAGGAATTGTTTATGAAATAATACAAATGGCAAAGCTAGATGGATATAAAACAGGAGGAACAATTCATTTAATTATCAATAACCAAGTAGGTTTTACTACTAATTACTTAGATGCTCGTTCCTCTACTTATAGTACAGACGTAGCAAAAGTAACACTCTCACCCGTACTGCATGTAAATGCAGATGATGCAGAAGCCGTGGTGCATGCCATGCTTTTTGCACTTGATTATAGAATGGAATTTGGCACAGATGTCTTTATAGACCTGCTGGGGTATAGAAAATATGGACATAATGAAGGCGACGAACCAAAATTTACGCAACCCATTCTTTACAAAGCTATTTCAAAACATAAAAACCCAAGAGATATATATGCCGAAAAGCTCATACAAGAAGGTGTTATAGATAGTAATTATGTAAAAGAACTAGAATTAAATTACAAGGCAAAATTAGATGAAAACTTAGAAGAATCTCGTAAAAAAGATTTAACCATTATTTCTCCTTTTATGCAAAATGAATGGGTGGGATTTAAAAAGGTTTCTGAAGACAAAATGCTTTTAAAATATGATACTACTTTTAAAGAAGAAAATTTAAATCCTATTGCAAAAACAATCTCTGAATTACCAACAGATAAAAAATTTATAAGTAAAATTCAAAAGATTGTAAACGATAGAAAGGCAATGTATTTTGAAACAGATACCCTTGACTGGGCTATGGGCGAATTATTAGCTTATGGAACTTTATTAACAGAAGGTTTTGACGTGCGAATTTCTGGTCAAGATGTTGAAAGAGGAACTTTTTCACATCGTCATGCAGTAATAAAAGTAGAAGATTCTGAAGAAGAAGTGGTGCTTTTAAATAATTTAGAAAACAAAAAAGGAAATTTTTATATTTACAATTCATTGCTCTCAGAATATGGAGTTTTAGGTTTTGAATATGGCTATGCACTTGCCTCGCCAAACACATTAACAATCTGGGAGGCGCAGTTTGGTGATTTTTCTAATGGTGCCCAAATAATGATAGACCAATACATTTCTGCGGGTGAAGACAAATGGAACAATCAAAATGGTATCGTACTTTTATTGCCACACGGATATGAAAACCAAGGTGCAGAACATTCCTCAGCACGCATGGAACGCTACTTGCAAATGTGTGCTAAACACAATATGTATGTAGCAGATTGTACTACACCAGCCAACTTTTTTCACTTGTTAAGACGACAAATGAAAACAAACTTTAGAAAACCATTAATTGTTTTTACCCCAAAGAGTTTGTTGCGTCATCCTTTAGCAGTTTCAAAAGTTAGTGAATTAACAAACGGTACATTTCAAGAAATTATTGACGACCCAAATGTAACGGATAAAAAATCCATTATATCGTTAGTGCTTTGTACGGGTAAGGTATATTATGATATTATTGAAAAAAGAGAAGAATTGCAAAGAAATGATGTTGCTGTGGTTCGATTAGAACAATTATTTCCATTAGCGGTTGAACAAATCAAGGAAATTATAGCAAGTTATCCTAATGCAACTGATTATGTGTGGGCACAAGAAGAGCCAAAAAACATGGGGGCTTATGGCTATATGTTAATGAATTTTGATTTGGTAAAATTAAGACTCGCTTCGCCAAAAGCATGTAGTGCACCAGCAGCAGGAAGTTATGAGCGTTCTAAAAAACGTCAAAAAAATGCAATTGCTATGATTTTTGATAAAAAAATATCACATTAAAATATGTAATTTTGTATTGTATGACAAATTAAGCAATTTTCAATATCATACAAACCATAATAAAAACATCAAAGATTTAAAGATATACCCATAAAGATTTGTTTGATTCTGAATAAGAAATGGATTCATAAAATATAAACTTTATTTGAATACAGTATATTTAAAAAAGCGTAATAAAAATTAATTAATAACTTTAAAACTACTTACCCTCGTAGTAATTCCCTTAATAGGGAGCTTGTCCCAATTTATTGGGTCTTAGGGGGCTGTTAAACATGATTTTAGAAATGAAAGTCCCTTCTCCAGGGGAATCAATTACAGAAGTAGAAATTGCTACTTGGTTAGTTAAAGATGGTGATTATGTAGAAAAAGATCAACCCATTGCCGAAATAGATTCGGACAAGGCTACGCTAGAATTACCTGCTGAAGCGAGTGGTATAATAACACTTAAAGCCTCTGAAGGAGATGCCGTTTCTGTGGGAGCTGTAGTTTGTTTGATAGATACTAGTGCCACAAAACCAAGTTCAGACAATATTCAAAAAACAGAGAGTAAACCCATAGAAACCCCAAAACCAGAAGTTGCAAAAGTGATTCCCGTGGCAGAAAAAACTCATGCAACGCAAGTACCATCGCCAGCAGCACGAAAAATACTTAACGAAAAAAACATAGAACCAAGTTCAATTGTAGGTACTGGTAAAGGCGGTAGAATTACAAAAGACGATGCCGTTAATGCTGTGCCATCTATGGGAACACCCACAGGAGGAACTCGTGCATCAGAAAGAACAAAACTTTCAATGTTGCGAAGAAAAGTTGCCGAAAGATTAGTGGCAGCTAAAAATGAAACGGCTATGTTAACTACTTTTAACGAAGTAGATATGACCGCTATTTATGCTATTAGAGAGCAATATAAAGAAGTATTTAAAGCAAAACACGGATTAGGCTTAGGTTTTATGTCATTTTTTACTAAAGCAGTTACAAGAGCTTTACAATTATATCCTGACGTAAACTCTATGATAGATGGTCAGGAAAAAATTTCTTATGATTTTTGTGATATTTCAGTGGCTGTTTCTGGTCCAAAAGGATTAATGGTTCCTGTAATGCGAAATGCCGAAACACTAACATTTAGAGGGGTAGAAGCAGAGATAAAACGATTAGCCATTCGTGCACGTGATGGTCAAATGACGGTAGATGAAATGACGGGCGGAACTTTTACAATTTCAAACGGAGGTGTTTTTGGCAGTATGCTTTCTACACCTATTATTAATCCGCCACAATCTGGAATTTTAGGAATGCATAATGTGGTGGACAGAGCAATTGTTAAAAATGGTCAAATTGTTATTGCACCAGTCATGTATGTTGCCTTATCTTATGACCACAGAATCATTGATGGTAGAGAATCTGTAGGATTTTTAGTAGCTGTTAAAGAAGCATTAGAAAACCCAATAGAATTATTAATGAATGGCAATGTAAACAAAGCACTTGAGTTATAAAATAGAGTATTTATACATTTGATAGAAATCCCAAAATCTACTTTGATATTGGGATTTTATTTAGATACTGGATACTGTGCAAAAAAAGTATCTAACGACTCTTTTATAATTTTTGATTTTCAAATTACTGCAATAACACTCAAATGACTAAATTACAAGCCTTTATTTGATTCAATAATTTGATATAATTGTAATGCTTTTCCGTCTGTAAGCATTGAAATAAAATGACAAATGTGTAATAATTGATTGTATGTATTTTGTTTTTGAACTTGGTATTTTTCGGGCAATAATTTTAAAATCAAATGATCATAAGTAGTGGCATTATCTTGTGTATTATTAAAATATGCCGTACAAAATTTGTCTAAAAGCGTATTGATAATTTTATAGCCCACGAGTTCTTTTTCAATAACCTCTCTGCTTTGATATACGTTTTTTATACTCACTTGAATAATATCATTCATCTGAGCAGCATACCTACTTTTGTCCATGAGGGAAGAAGCAAAATCACCTTTTAAAATTGCTTCCTCATTTTCAATAAAAATTTTAACCGCATCTTGTATTAAGCTCCCTATGGCTAATGCTCTCAAGTAGCTTATTCTATCTTCTTTTGTAGTAAGTGCATTGTATTTTTTTGTGTCTATGCCATTTTTTACTAATTTAATAAGATATTCTAATGCAAATTCTTCTTGAATGAGGCCTAAGTTAATGCCGTCTTCAAAATCAATAATAGTATAGCAAATATCGTCTGCTGCTTCCACTAAATATGCCAGCGGATGGCGTTCAAAACCTATATTGTTTTGTGTTTTGTTATTAATTAAACCTAATTCTGCCGCCACTTCACAAAAAAAATCTTTGTCTTGCTGAAAAAACCCATATTTTTTATCACATATCTTTGAGGCGGGTTTTTTAGGCAAACTTTCTTTTGGATATTTCATAAAGGCTCCTAAGGTAGC
>DAINSR010000171.1:0-5494 GCA_036741255.1 Flavobacterium sp. | reverse complement strand
TTTCCAAAAAAAGATGTCTGTTAAATTTTGGAGTAGTACTTATAACATTGTTGATTATTACGCAAATAATACTTAACCTAGTTTTAAATCATCTATAAAAAGGAGGATTAACTTAATTAAAAAAGTTTATCCTCCTTTATTTTTAACTTACCCTCTTTTTGTAGAAAGTAATGGATCTATTTCAGTTTTACCGCTTTTTTAAGCATTTCATCCTGCACAAGGATAATCTCGTAATACGATTTTTCATCAAAAAGTTGCCGCACGAACTCGGCATATAAATAGGTTTTTATGTTGTCATTTTGTGTAGTATTTAATAGAAATCCGCTTGACGATAAATATAGTTTAAACAAATCTACATATCGATTAGATCTTAAAATTTCTGTTTTTAGTTGGTTTTTTGTTAAGTTGCTAAACCATTTTCTATTTTTATCAATTTGTTCAAACACAAAATAGCTGCTTGCTCCACTATTCATAACCATAAAAAAAGTTTCATTCCCATGTTTAGTTTCTAATGGCACAAAAACATCTGGAATTATACCGCCTCCACCATACACAATTCTTCCCTTTTTTGTTTTAAATCTTAGGCTGTCTGCTACTTTAATGCTATCAGCTTCATATAATTCGCCACTTAAAAAGCGTTTTTCAAATTCATTAAAATACTCTTCTTCTTTATCTTTGTAAGGTTTTTGAATAGAACGTCCAGATGGGGTATAATATCTAGCAACGGTGAGCCGCACCATTGAGCCATCGCCCAGAGGCATTTCTTGTTGTACTAATCCTTTTCCAAAGGAGCGTCTGCCAATGATAGTTCCTCTGTCGTTATCTTGAATGGCCCCTGCTAAAATTTCGCTTGCCGAAGCACTATTTTCATTAATTAATATGGTAAGCTTTCCTGTTTCAAAAGTGCCTTTTTTTGTAGCAAACGTTTTTTCTTCAGTGCCTTGCTTGTTGATGGTTTTTACAATGAGTTGGTTTTCCTTTAAAAATTCATCTACTATTTTAGTTGCTATATCTAAATAGCCACCTCCATTATCTCTAACATCTACAATAAGATGAGAAATTCCTTTGTTTTTTAAACTTACTATAGCTTTATGGAATTCATTATAAGTGGTTTCAGCAAATCTATTAACTTTAATATAGCCAGTTTTTGAGTCTATTAAAGTGGCCACATCTATGCTTTTTATGGGTACTACTTGCCTAGTAACCAATATTTTATACTTCTTATTAGAAGATTTTCTAAAAATAGTAAGAGTTACTTGCGACCCCTCAGTTCCTTTTAGTTTTGAAAATAAAATTTCGCTTGTAATTTTTTTGCCAAATAATTTAAAATCATCTGCATATAAAATACGATCTCCAGGCAAAATTCCAGCTTTTTGAGCAGGTCCGTTTTCTATCGGTTTAATAACTACAACCGTGTCTTTGTACGTATAAAAATTAACCCCAATTCCCACAAAATCTCCTTTCATGTTTTCACTAATGGCTTCTGCTTCGTTTTTTGCAATATAAACAGAGTGAGGATCAAGTTTTGATAAAATTCCAGTAACAGTCAAATCTACGATAGAATCGGTATTTACATCATCAACATATTCCTGATCAATAATGTTTATTAAGCGATTTAATTTATCTGATTTTGAATAATTGCCTACTATGCTGCTAGGTACAAAATAGGCTATAAATCCCCCTAGTAAAACACCAATAGCGATGCAAAAACTAATTAAAAGAGGAAGATATATTTTGTTTATTTTCATTTTTTTATAAGGACAGGCACGAATTTATTTGCACCATTTTACTGCAGTAAGTCATCTATACAATCTACCTCTACACCTGCTTTTCTTAAAAAATCTAACCCAGAATGGTCTTTATATTCTTGCAGATACACCACCCGTTTAATTCCTGATTGATGAATTAATTTACTGCACTCTTTGCAGGGCGATAAGGTGATGTAAAGTGTGGCTCCTTCACACGTTTGAGTAGAACGAGCAACTTTTAAAATAGCATTTGCCTCTGCATGAAGCACATACCATTTAGTATTATTATTTTCGTCTTCGCAACAGTTTTCAAACCCAGAGGGGGTTCCATTATATCCGTCAGAAATAATCATTTTATCTTTTACAATAATGGCTCCCACTTTTTTTCGGTTGCAATACGACAATAATCCCCATTCTTTTGCTATCCGTAAATAGGCTTTATCATATTTTTTTTTCTTTTCACACATAATACATTATTCTAAATTTTTCTCTCTATAATTGTATGAAGCATAACACCTATAACAAAGGCAGCCATTATTAAAGCCCAATCTTTTTTTGAATATTTAAAAAATGTTTGAACAATGTAAGAGAGTATTAAAATTATAAAAGCTATTAAAATTTGTGCAACTTCAATACCTAGTGCAATTTCTAAAGAAGGAATTAGTTTTTCTGTTGCATTTTTTGGCAATATAGTTTTAAAGTAGCTTGAAAATTCAAACCCATGTAACATTCCAAAAAACAAGGTAATAAAACCTATAAAAGAGACATGAACACTACTTTTTATAGTTTTTCCTGCGGTGTTTAAAGCATAAAAGGCTATAAGTAAAATAGTGATTATTTTTAAAAATGAAACCGAAACACTGTTTACAGTAACTATATTATAAACCGATAAAATAAGTGCTAAGGCATTTCCAATTGTTAGAAGAGAAACTAAAATAAACACCCGTTTCCAATCTTTAAACACATAAGGAATCATTAATGCAACTAAAAAAAACACATGGTTATAGGCTGTTATATCAAGTATATGATGAATACCTGCTTTGATATAAATCCAAAATTCTGACATTTGAAAGGATATTTATAGCTCAAAAATACAATTTATTTTCAAACTCTGATTCTTACTAAAGTTAATGTGTAAAATCTAACCAATTATACCGATTATGTATTCAATATAGTCCAAGAAAAATGGACTATTTTCATACTATATCGGCATTATACCATAAACTATTGGACTATTTTACAAATGTTATTGGTATTATATGCCTAGAACCAAAAAACTAGGCGTTAAAATTAATATTGCTGCCTTTTTAATACTGATGTAGTTTGAGTTTAATATAATTTTAAGGTAGGTTAAACCCAAAATACTTCATCATAGAAATGACAATTACAAAAAGTAATTTTGTACAAAAGTAATAGAAATAAATCTTTCCCGCTTATATACATTCCGCCTCATATTTTGCAAAAACAACAACTCCGGCACGATACAAAATTCAATAAACACTGTGTTTAAGACTTTTTTATAGTATCATTGTGAGCTGAATTCGCTTTCTGTTCTCATCTACTTCAAGTACTTTTACCTGCACTTGCTGGTGCATTTTTACAACCTCGTTTACATCACTCACAAAACCCGCTTTAAGTTGGGATATATGCACTAAACCACTTTCTTTAATACCAATATCCACAAAACAACCAAAAGCTGTAATATTATTTACAATTCCAGGAATAATCATACCTGCTCTTACATCATTAATAGATTTTAAACCAGGGTCAAACTCAAATATCTTAGCAGATTTTCTGGGGTCTAACCCTGGTTTTTCTAGTTCTTTTAAAACATCTTTCAGGGTTAAAATCCCAATTTCATTAGAAACATACTGCTCTGGATTTATTAGCAAAATTTTTTCTTTGTTCCCAATTAAATCTTGAACAGAAATTTTCAAATCTTTTGCCATTTTTTCAACAACAGCATAAACCTCTGGATGCACTGCCGAATTATCTAACGGATTTTTACCATCTTTAATTCTGATAAATGCTGCGGCTTGTTGATAGATTTTATCACCAAGTCGAGGTACTTTTTTTAATTGTTCACGGTCTTCAAAAGACCCGTTTTCTTTTCTAAAACGCACAATGTTTTCGGCTGTTTTTTCGCTTATTCCAGATACATAACTGAGCAATGATTTACTAGCCGTATTGATATTAATACCCACCGAGTTTACACATTTAACTACCGTGTTGTCTAATTCTTCCTTGAGTTTGTTTTGATCTACATCGTGCTGATACTGCCCCACCCCTATTGACTTGGCGTCTATTTTTACCAACTCTGCCAATGGATCTGAAAGACGTCTGCCAATGGAAACCGCTCCACGAACTGTTACATCAAAATTAGGAAATTCTTCTCTAGCAATTTTTGAAGCAGAATATACAGATGCACCCGCCTCTGACACCACAAAAACTTGAAGTGGTTTATCAAAAGTAATTTTTTTGATAAAAAACTCTGTTTCTCGGCTTGCTGTACCATTGCCAATAGAAATAGCATCAATTTGATAGGCATTGACCATTGATTTTATCTTTTTAATGGCCATTGCGGTCTCATTTTGAGGGGCGTGCGGATAAATGGTTTCGTTATATAACAAATCTCCTTTTTCATCTAAGCACACCACCTTGCAACCACTCCTAAAGCCAGGGTCAATTGCTAAAATTCGTTTTTCACCAAGTGGGGGTGCTAATAATAATTGAGCCAAATTTTGTGCAAATACAGTAATGGCCTTTTCATCGGCTTTGTTTTTTGCTTCTTGCAAAACTTCGTTTGAAATAGCAGGTTGTAACAAACGCTTATAACTGTCTCTTATAGCCAGTTCAATATGGTATGTAGTGTCATTATTAGATGTAATAAAATGGTTTTCCATCAAGTTGATAGCGTCCTCATTTGAGCCGTCAGTTTCTAAACTTACTTTTAGTTTAACAAAACCCTCTTTTTCGGCTCTGAGCATGGCAAGTAATCGATGTGAAGGGGCTTTTAAAAGCAATTCACTCCAGTCAAAATACTGTTTAAACTTTTGAGCCTCTGGGCTCTCAAGTACAGTTCCATTATTATCTTTCTTTTTAGCTTCTTTTGTAGTGATAAATGCTTTTTGTTGAAAAATGCGACGCAAATTTTTTCTAATGTAACTGTCTTCATTAATCCACTCTGCAATAATATCTCTAGCTCCCTGCAAAGCTTGGAGTTCATTTACAATTTTTTCTGTAATGTAATGCTCAGAAACCATATCAAGATCCACATTTTTTTGACTAAAAATAAGCTTTGCTAAAGGTTCAAGCCCGTTTTCTCTTGCTACATCTGCTTTTGTTTTTTTCTTCTTTTTGTAGGGCAAATAAAAATCTTCTAGCTCTTGTAGATCAAAACTTTTATCAATTTTTAATTTTAATTCTGGGGTTAACTGCTCCTGCTCTTCAATGCTTTTAATAATTGATTCTTTCCTTTTAAGAATTTCATCAAATTGATTTGAACGCTTTGCTATAAGCTCAACTTGTACTTCGTCTAAATTACCCGTAGTATCTTTTCTATATCTCGAAATAAAAGGAATAGTACAATCTTCTGAAAGTAGTTTGAGAGTGGCTTCTATATTTCTATCAGTTGTATTTACAGCTGATTTGATAAATTGAATTTGGTTCATTGTTGATTATCAAGGTTTATCCCAAAATACGCATTAGAAATCTATTACAAACTAAAACTACTTCAAAAATAAGCA
>DAINSR010000170.1:0-5497 GCA_036741255.1 Flavobacterium sp. | reverse complement strand
AATGCTTCTTTGCATCATTTAAAAATCACAGAAGTAGCTACAACTTTAAAAAAAGATGGTAGAACTAGAAAACCACATTTAAAAACATGGAGCGATGGCTGGCGTCATTTGCGTTTTCTATTATTATTTAGTCCTAAATGGTTGTTTTTAATTCCGGGTTTACTCTTGATGATAATTGGAACTCTACTGTCTTTAATCTTAATAGCAACTCCCTTAAAAATTGGGAATACGGTTTTTGATATTCACACACTGCTCTTTACATCAAGCTTTGCTATGGTGGGTTTTCAATTTCTTATGTTTTATGGATTAACAAAAGTATTTGCTATTACTCAAAATTTACTGCCAAAAAGTAAACGATATGATACTATTTTTAAATATATCCAACTAGAAAAAGGATTAATTATAGGATTTAGTATTACAATAACAGGTATATTTTTAAGTTTTTATGGTTTTTCTATTTGGCAAAATCAAGATTTCAAAACATTAAATGTGGAACAAACCATGCGTATTATAATACCTGCAGTATCGCTCTTAGTTGTGGGGATACAATTGATATTGTTTAGTTTTTTCTTTAGCATCTTAGATTTAAAAAATGAAAAAAATTGATTATATTTTACAAAACGAACGCATAAAACAAGCCAAAAAATACATTGCAGGAACCACTGTATTAGATATTGGATGTCATTTTGGCGAACTTTTTAAAAACGTTTTAAAAACAAAAAAAATATCTGGAGATGGCATAGATGATGTATTAAAAACGGTTATTTCTACAAAAAATTACACTTTATATCCTGGACTTTTTCCTGAAGATTTTAAACCTACTAAAACCTATGACACCATTACATTACTAGCGGTTTTAGAACATATTCCTATAGAAAAAACAAAACAAAATGTTTCTTTGTTTTACCAATTACTAAATGTAAAAGGGAGAGTAATAATTACCATACCATCAAAAAAAGTAGATATTATTCTTTCTATTTTACTGTTTTTAAAACTAATTGATGGCATGGATGTTCATAATCATCAAGATTTTGACAGAGAACTTATTAAAGAAATTTTCATATCAAATGGATTTAAACTATTGGTTGAAAAAAAATTCCAACTGGGTTTAAACAACTTATACGTTTTTGAAAAAATATAAAAATGAGCAAATCAAAAACAATTGTAATATCAGGAATTAACATGGTTGAGGGTGGAATTTTTACCATTTTAGACAATTGTTTGCAAAAAATATCAGAATACAACAGGCATTCAACGTTAAAAATTATTGCTCTAGTGCCAGATGCTTCTTTGTTTTCATATCCAAATATTGAATACATTGAATTTCCAAAATCAAAAAAAAAATGGGTTTTTAGGTTATATTACGAATACTATTTTTTTAAAAAATTATCTTTAAAATTGCGTCCTGATATTTGGTTTTCATTGCACGATGTGAGCCCAAGTGTAGTTTGTGGCAAACAATTCTTATACTTTCATCATCCTACTATTTTTTATAAAGCAACTTATAAAGATTGGAAATTTGATTATAAAATTGGTGTTTTTTCAATTTTTTATAAAGCCTTAACCCAAATCAATTTAAAAAAAAACCACACTGTTTTTGTACAACAACACTGGATAAAAGATAAATTTGCATCGGTATTTAAAATTAAAAATTGCAAAGTAGCCCGTCCTGATTTTACAGAAACTATAACTACTCAAAAAATAGATTTAGACCATAGCAAAACACATTTTTTCTTTCCAAGTTTTCCTAGAACGTTCAAAAACTTTGAAATTATATTTGACGCCATTGCCTTATTAGATGAAAATACACGTCAAAAAACGATGTTTCATTTTACCACAATAAAAGACAATCCCTCAAAATATGCCCAGCATTTGATGAAGATCTATGGGCATTTGCATGAAGTAAATTTCCTACCCACTTTAAAACGAGATGTTATTTTAAGCTACTACAATGCTATTGATTGTTTGTTATTTCCATCAAAATTAGAAACATGGGGGTTACCCATTTCTGAAGCAAAATCATATCAAAAGCCCATGTTTGTTGCACGATTGCCTTACGCAATTGAGGCAGTTGGAAATTATGAAAAAGTATGTTTTTTCAACCCTACAAAACCGGAAGAATTAGCCACCTTAATTACTCAATTTATTAATAAAACACTACTTTTTGAAGGAAATAGGACTACTTTTGACACACAGGACACTCTTGAAAATTGGAATGATGTTTTTGATTTTATGTTAAAATAAGAAGCAAGAGAAAAAATGATAGACAAGAAGCTATATGCTATATACTTTACATTGTAAGCTGAAAAATGCGACTAACCACTAATTAACATGTAATTCATAACTCAAAACTCATAATTAAAATGCCTTTTTTCTCCGTTATTATACCGTTATACAATAAAGAAAATTATGTTGAAAATGCCTTAAAAAGTATTCTCAAACAAAGTTTTACGGACTATGAAATTATCATTGTAAACGATTGTTCAACAGATAATAGCGTTTCAATAATTGAGTCTTATTTGCATGAAAATGTTAGACTAATTCATCATGAGAAAAACAAAGGATTATCTGCTGCAAGAAATACAGGTGTCAAAAACGCAAAAGCAGACTATGTTACTTATTTAGACGCCGACGATTTATGGAAGCCCACATTTTTAACCACTATTCATCGATTAATACTAAATTTTCCTGAAGCTAAAATTTATGGAACAAATTATGAAGAGGTTTATAGAACACAACTACTTAAACCTATAAATGGTTCTGAAGAATTAGACGATAATTTTGAAGGAATACTTAATTTTTTTAAGATAAATTTAAAACAAGGCATTTATAACCATGGATCCGTTTGTTTTCATAAAGATGTGTTTGAAAAAGTGGGGTATTATAATGAGCAAATCACTTTCTCAGAAGATATAGATTTTAATATTCGTGCCAATTATTATTTTAAGTTAGCCTATAGTAATTCTGTTCAAATGAGTTATTTTATGGAAACTGATAATCAAATTACACGAAGTTTAATAGTAAATTTACAAGTACCTAATTATGATAAATATGAAGATTGGGCAAAATTAAATCCTGATTTAAAAAAGCAATTGGATTTTTTACGCTATGTTTTGGCTAAAAACCTCAAGAAAAACGGCGATAAAATTTTGTGGAAAAAAATTGTAAAACCTATATATTTCAAAAATCTAAATTGGAAACAAATAGCTTTATTGTATGTACCTAAATGTGTTTTACTATTATTAGAAAAAGTAAAACTCAAATTAATTAAAAAAGGAATTAAAATTGCTAGTTATTCAAATAATTCATAAATTTCTCAAAATCTCTAATATAATCATCTTCCATAAATTCATCAGAAGCTAAAACTAAACACACCGCTCCTGAAGAAAAATTTTCTAATTCTCGCCACGTATTGTTATTTATGAGTAGGCCTTTATCAGGTTTGTTTAGGGTTACTTTCTCGAAAGTTTTTCCATCATTTAAAACCACATCAAAACTACCCGAAAGTGCTATTAATATTTGTGTAAGATTTTTATGAGCATGCCCACCACGTTTTGCTGTGCTTGGCACGTCATACAAATAATAAACCCTTTTTATAACAAACGGAATAGTACTTTTTTCAATGATGGCAATATTTCCTTCTGGGTTTAAAATTTTTGGAATATCTATTATTTCTATATTCATTTTTGTAAATCATTAAAAAGTTTCACCCATTGTTTTCCAATAGTTTCTAAAGAAAATCGTTCTACACTGCTTTTTGCATTTTGTTTGCAATGTACATATAAATCTTTGCTTAAAAACATTGTATTCATAGCGTTTGTCATGGCAACTATATTTTGATTTTCTACTAATATTCCGTTTTCATTGTGCATGATAATTTCTCTGGGTCCCGAATGTAAATCATAAGATATCACGGGGGTTTCACAAGCTAAAGATTCGATTAAAACCATAGGAAAACCCTCAATTTTACTAGTCATTACCGTAAATAGTGCGTTTGCAAAAAAGCTAAACGGATTAGCTACATTTCCTAAAAAAACGATATTTTCTTCTTGATCGAGCGTTTGTGCCAGTTTTCTATATTGTTCCAGTAGTTTTCCATCGCCTAAAAGTACTAATTTAATATCCTCTTTTGGCAAAATAGAAGCAGCATAACATCTTATTAAATGGTCAAATTGTTTTACATTGTCCGTCATGCGTCCAACTCCTAAAATATATTTGAATTCTATATTATGGGATTCTACTTTTAATTTTTCAATAGTGATAAAATCAACCGGGTTATAAATATGATTTAGATTGCTGAACGCAAAGCGATTACTAATAGAATTTTGAATTTCGCTTGAAACAGCTATAAAATGAAGGGCATTTTTATACAATTTTTGGGATAAAAAGGAGTTCTTTGGAAAATAGAAATCTAAGTGATTGCTATGGATGGTTTGAATGAATTTTTTATAGATAAAATTATGAATTATGTATTCTTGCACATAAAATTCTTTGACTCTAAAATCAATGATTACATCAAATTGATGATTTTTAATGAAATGATAAAGTGCCTTAAAACGTTTCCACCTGCTCCATAGACTGTTTTTTTTATCTTTAAGTGTTTCTAAATGCAATATCTCGCCAGAATGTTCATATACAATTGACCCTGCGAAAACAACATGATAAACCTCTACTCCGTAGTTTATAAAGTAATTTGATAATGATGCCGCACAGCGCTCAGCACCACCACCTGCAAGTGAAACAGTTGCCAGACAAATTTTCAAGGCTTTTTTAATTTTTTAGTTGATTTTTTGTGATATTGTTTTTTTAAATCCAATGAGGTGAATAATCAAAACAAACACCCATAAAGCAACTTTATATCAAGGTCAGTTACGGGTGTTTAATTTTTTAAATAATAAAGCGACTAAATTACTCAACAATTAATTTTCTGGTTGTTGTTTCGTTGTTTAAAATTATGTTTAATAAATAAATACCACTATTAAGTTGCAAGTTTTCACCAATTTTTGTGGTATATAAACCTTTTACAGCCGTTGGAGTTGTTTGATAAATAGTTTTACCCGTAATATCATACAAAGATAAGGCCAAATTACTTTCAGTTTTAGTAGATACCTCAACACTAAATATACCTTCTTTACTTTTGTTTGGATATACCACAATATTATCTAATACTTTGTTAACAGCCTCCCCTTCAGAAGCTTTTCTATAGAAAATATCAGAAGGTAGCGCTACATTTCCAAAATAAATACTGTTCCCTTTTATATTATCAGAAGACGGGTTGTTAGTTACTGATATATGCAAGGAGGTATCATTTGGAAAATTGTTATATAATTTATCTTTATCAACAACAATAATTCTTTTGGTTTTTAAATGCCAAAAAAACTCTTGACGTTCTCTAAATTCGTCAGTGAAATACTGTAAAATTTTGTTTCCGTTAGTACCATTTGTCATTAAACCATAATCGTTGGAGGTCATACTAGGTGTTCTGTATGCTTTACCT
>DAINSR010000169.1:0-5504 GCA_036741255.1 Flavobacterium sp. | reverse complement strand
AAAACATGAATAACACCCGTGTTTTTATAATCATTTAAAGTATTGCTGTCAAGCTGTTGTCTTTGACCTAATAACAAAGTATTTAGTATGGCATTTGTTTTTTCAGAAAAGGCATGCACCTCAAAACTAGCAACTAATGCAGCTCTAAGTTTGTCAATATAAAATGATGTATTTTTTTCTTTTCCTGCAATAAAATAATGATTTGAAAAACACTTTATTTGATGAAACACATTTTGATTTTCTAAATAGTTAGCATAATCAAACGAATGCGGATTATAGTTTTTAAAAATGGGCTGAATACTTGATCTTAGCCAAACTACATCGCCCACGGCAAGAGTGTCTGGATTTTTTTTTGAAAAATAAACCAACAACTTTCCGCAGCTTTTTTGATGATTAAATGAATCTATGGCAACAATAAATTTTGTGTAAAATAAATTGGGTTTAATTTCTTCAACAACTAAGGCTTTAATAGTGTTCTGCTCTTTAATACCTTGATTTGAATAATGATTTTTTTTATTAAAATCTTGATGAAGAAACAAAACAAAACTGCCACAAACCACCATGAATAAGTAAGTGATGAGTCCAAAAAAGATGTTTTTAGAATTTTTTGATTGAATCTTTACATAGGTAAAAGTAAATAGAAACGCTAAAAACAACCCTAGACACAAAATAAGCAAAAAGGACAAACTCAAGTAATTTTGCAACACAATCCCTATTCCAAAACAAATGGCAATAATGAGAATAGGATATTTTAATACGTTCATAAACTGCTATTGTGGTGAAGTTTACTCAAAAATAAATTTATAGATTAGGTGTTGCTTTTTATTCTGTTAATAATCAGTTGGGCTGTTTTTTGACTGGCTCCTTTACCACCTAAATCTTGTTGTAATATTTCATATTCTTGTAATATTTCATCTCGTTTTGGCGAAACAAGTATTTTGTGTAGTTCTTCTGAAAGTAATTTTGAATTTAAATCATTCTGAATTAATTCTTTAACAACTTCTTTGTTTCTGATTAAGTTTACCAATGAAATAAATTTTAAGGTAATAATGTGTTTAGCTATAAAATATGAAATTGCATTAGCTTTATAACAAACAACTTGAGGTACTTTAAACAGAGCCGTTTCTAGTGTTGCAGTACCCGATGTAACAAGAGCTGCATGAGAAAAACGCAATAAATCATAGGTTTTATTAGACACAAACGCCACGTTTTTTTGTGTTAAAAAAGGTTGATAAAATTCATATTCTAAACTAGGAGCCCCAGCAATCACAAATTGAAACGAATCAAAATCTGGGGTTATAGATAGCATTATATCTAACATTTTTGACACTTCTTGTTTGCGACTTCCTGGTAACAAGGCAATCAAGGGTTTGTTTGATAACTGATGGCTACTTCTAAATTCTACTTCATCAATTAATTTTGTGTTTTCAATGGCATCAATCAAAGGATGACCCACAAAATCTACCTCATAATTATAGCTTTTATAAAAATCTGGTTCAAAAGGCAAAATGACATACATAAAATCTACATCTCGTTTTATGGCAGAAACTCGAGAGGCACGAGAAGCCCACACTTGCGGAGAAATATAGTAACTGGTTTGAAAATGATTCTTTTTTGCCCATTTTGCTATTCTCAAATTAAACCCTGAATTGTCAATAAAAATAAGTGCATCTGGGTTAAAACTAGCAATGTCATTTTTACAAAGAGATATATCTTTAACTATTTTAGAAATATTTTGAATCACTTCTAAAAACCCCATAAAAGAACGCTCTTTGTAATGTTTTACTAATGTGCCACCCACTTGTTGCATTAAATCGCCACCCCAAAAACGAATAGTTGCCTCTTTATCAATTGCATATAACCCTTTCATAAGGTTTGAACCATGCAAATCGCCAGACGCCTCACCTGCTATAATGTAGTATTTCATTTGATCAAAATATTTGTTTTATCTATCATCAGCTATCGATAAAATTACCCACAACCCTGAACTGTTTTTTATGAACTACTATTTTGAATGTTACATTTGAAAATATATAAAAACCATTGTCTTGCCATATTTTTTTTGAAAACCATTTCATTATCAAGAAAATAGCGAGTAAATCGTTAAAACAAATAACGAAAAAATAACCCCCTTTGCCATGGTATCTTTATTTTTTTTGAACAAAAACAAAACTACAAATAAGTTTAACAAAGCACCTAACGAAATTACCTTACCCATATTTCTGGTGGCTTTTGTGTGTTCAAAGGCTGTTTTAAAACCTAAGCCTGTTACAAACTCTAAGTATAAAAAACTTCCTAGTAATGCTACTAAAACACCTATGATGATTCCAATAAAGAAAGATAATTTATTCATTAAAATCCCAGTTATTTAATTGTGATATGGCATGATGAGCCGTTAGGTCAAACTGAACCGGCACCACAGAAACATAGCCATGATGCAATGCCCATTCGTCTGTGTCTTCGCCTTTGTCTAAGTTTACAAACTCCCCAGATAACCAGTAGTATTCTTTTCCCATGGGATTAGTTCGCTTGTCAAAAGATTCGTTCCAGTTGGCTTTTGCCTGACGACATATTTTTATTCCCTTAATGCTTTCTTCAGATAACTTTGGAAAATTAACGTTTAAAACAACCCCTTCTGGCAAGCCGTTTTTGAGTACCTCAAGGGCAATTTTTTTGACAAATGCTTTTACAGGTTCAAAATTAGCGTCCCAACTATAGTCTAACAAAGAAAATCCAATTGCAGGAATCCCCTCAATGCCCGCTTCTACGGCAGCACTCATTGTTCCAGAATAAATTACATTAATTGAGGAGTTAGACCCATGATTAATTCCAGAAACACACAAATCAGGTTTGCGTTTCAAAATTTCATGAACCGCAATTTTTACACAATCTACGGGTGTACCAGAGCAACTGTATTCATTTTCAAGCTCTACATCTAAGTGAACTTTATCTAAATTGATGGTGTTGTTAATGGTAATAGCATGACCCATAGCACTTTGTGGACTATCTGGAGCTACCACAATTACCTCGCCTATTTCTTTCATCACGGCTATCAAAGCTCTTATTCCGGGGGCTACAATACTATCGTCGTTTGTAACTAAAATTAATGGTTTTTTCATTGTACACTATTGAAATGCTAAAGTAGTAAATAAGACACAAGTTTTCATGGAACTCAAACAAATAAATTAGTCTAAAAAAATTATATTTTTTTTATGGTAATGGCATAGTTTTTTGTGTAATTTAGTTAAAAATTTTTGAATGAACCGTTTTGTTACTTTTATGAAAAAAAATTATAAAGTTATAGTGATTGTTGCTGCCTGTGTGGCAATTTTATTTTGGAGTTTTAGACCTAAAAAATCCGAAAATAATCCCGAGAAAGACAAGTTATTGTTAGAGTTATTAGCTTATGTTTTAGAAAAAGGACACTATAGCCCCATTCCTATGGATGATGCGTTTTCTAAAAAAGTTTTTGAAAAATACCTCAATTCACTAGATCCGTTTAAAAGATATTTTATTCAAGAAGACATTGATGCGTTCAAAATTTATGAAGACTCAATTGATGATTTTGTAAAAAACAAAGATTTAAAGTTTTTTGATTTAACGTATGACAAGTTGCTGCAACGTATGGAGGAGTCTCAAAACATTTATAAAGAGGTTTTAGAAAATCCGTTTGACTTAAATAAAGACGAAAGCTTAAATGTTGATTATGAAAAAGCCCCGTTTGCAAAAAACAAAGAGGAGCTAAAACAAATATGGGAAAAACAACTCAAATTTTCTGTTTTATCTTCCATAGACGACAAAGAAAAAATACAAGAAAAAGCTACAGATAGTGCTAAAATTGAAATAAAATCTTTAGAAGAGCTTGAAAAAGAAGCCAGAGAATCTATTGAAAAAAACTTAGACGACAATTATATTAATTTTAAAGATTTTAATAGAGATGACTGGTTTGGTGTTTATTTGAATTCTATTGTTGAGCGTTTTGACCCACACACTTTTTACTTTTCACCAGAAAACAAAGAACGTTTTGATGTGAGCATGAGTGGCACTTTTGAAGGAATTGGAGCAAGACTGCAAAAGAAAAATGTGGGGGTAGAAGTGTCTGAACTTATTTCTGGAGGTCCCGCATGGAAAGGAAAAGAATTGGCACAAGGCGATATCATTATTAAAGTAGCACAAGGAAAAGAAGAGGCTGTTGATATTACCGGAATGCGCATTGACGATGTTGTAAAAAAAATAAAAGGTCCTAAAGGAACAGAAGTTAGACTCACGGTAAAACGAGTAGATGGGAGTATAAAAATTATTTCTATTATTAGAGATGTTGTTGAAACAGAAGAAACCTTTGCAAAATCAAGTACTGTTATTAAAAACGGTAAACTTTTTGGCATCATATACCTACCTAAATTTTATATCTCTTTTGATAATAAAGACAAAAGAGACGCTTTTAAAGATGTTGCAAAAGAAATTGAACGTTTAAAAACTCAAAATGTTCAAGGCATCATAATGGATTTAAGAGACAATGGTGGCGGTTCTTTACAAACGGTGGTAGATATGGTAGGATTATTTATTGATAAAGGTCCTGTGGTACAGGTTAAGTATGCTAGATCTAATCCAAATATTTTAGTAGATAAAGATTCAAATATACAATGGAATGGCCCATTAGTGGTTTTAGTAAATGGCTACTCGGCATCGGCATCAGAAATTTTTGCTGCAGCCATTCAAGATTATAAACGTGGGGTAGTAATAGGTAGTAAACACACTTATGGAAAAGGAACTGTTCAAAATATCATTGACTTAAACGATATGTTAAGAAGCAATAATCTAGGCGATTTAGGTTCGTTGAAAACTACTGTACAAAAATTTTATAGAATTAACGGAGGTTCCACACAGCGAGAAGGCGTTTTATCTGATATTGTGCTACCCGATAATTTTTCTTATTTTGATACTGGAGAAAGAGACGAGCCCGAAGCTTTGCCATGGGATAAAATAAAACAAGCCTCTTATAACACAACTGGTGCTAATTTTGATGTTGTACTGGCAAATAGTAAAATGCGTGTGCAAAAAAGTGCACAATTTAAACTTATAGATGCTTATGCTAAATGGAATTTTAGCCGCAAAGACGACAAAGAAGTGAGTTTAAATTATAAAAAATACAAAAGCGAATTAGCGGCACTAGAAACTACAAACAAAACTTTTGACGGAATTAAAAAATATAAAAATAACCTCAAATTTAGTTCACTCCCTCATGAGATAGAGCAGTTTAAAACAGATAGTATTTTAAAAGAAAAACGCAACAGATGGCATGAAGATATGAGTAAAGATCCATATATAGACGAATCTTTAAACGTGATTGTTGATATCAATAAATTAGTTAAATCATCTAACTATGTATCGTTAAGAAACAGTAAAAAATAATTTTATAACCCCATTTTTAGCTTCAGGGCTAGGTGTTGCAACACAAATTAATAAGTAGTATTTTTAACCCAAAATACGCATTAGACTTCGTG
>DAINSR010000168.1:0-5518 GCA_036741255.1 Flavobacterium sp. | reverse complement strand
CATAAGGCATAAAACCACTAATAAAGCCAAAAACAGGGATAAAAATCCAGCGGTTTATCCAGCCAAAAATTCCCCAGCCTAAAGGCATTATTTCATCTAAATTTTTGTCATATTTATTTAATATTTCATAATTAGAAGGACCATAATACCAGTTCATGGCATAGTTGAGTTCGCCGTTTTTAAAATCTAAAGGCACTTTTGCCATAAAATTTTTAGTATAAACAGTATCTATTTCTTCATTAGATACTAGGTTTTTAGATTGTAATGTTGCTGTTTTAAAAGGCGTTTCTGTTAATAAAATTGAAGTAAAAAAGTGTTGCTTAAATGCAATATAAGTTACATCTTTAATAACATCTTCATCATCTGAGGCAGCACTTAAATAATTGTCTTTACCTTGTTCATATTCAAAAACCATTTCTGTATAACGATTTTCATAAGAAATACTTTTTTCGTTTCTAAATGCTTTTAACTGCCATTCTAAATCTAATGCTTTTGAAGTATCTATAACATTTGTTAATCCTTGTGTTTTAATACCAAAATCTAACATATAATCATTTGGTTTTAGCACATATCTATATTCTAAAAACTGATTTTCACTGGCTTTTAATTGCAGTGTGAGCACTTTGTTTTGTCCTTCTGTAGTGATTTTAGGTTCAAAAAATAAATCTTTGGTATTTAAAACTCTGTGATCTTTTGTATTTAAAACAATATTTAGTTGTGCGTTATTGTTTTTGATAATTTGAACGTCTTTTTTTGAATTGCGTTCAAATTGTTCCATTCCTTTAATAGTTGCCTCTACAATATATCCACCTTTATTTGCAATTTTTAAAGAAACAACTTCATTTTCAATGGTGGTGGTTGCATTTTCTTGTGCTGATGGTAGTGTAGATGAGTAAGCAAATGACCCCAGTTGTGCTTTGATGATTTCTGTTTGAGTAGCATCTGCAGTAACAACAACAGATGCTGGTTTGTTTTCTGGATTTTTTTGTTTATCCAGTTGCTCTTTTTTTGCTTTTTCGGCTATTTCTTCGGGTGTGGGAGCATTGGTATATAACATCCACATTAAAATTATGAATAGCAATACAAATCCGATAATTGAATTTAAGTCTAACTTTTTTTCTTCCATGGTGTGCTGAATGTATTTCAGTATTTTTAAGATTATATATTTTATTTTTTTGTTTAAATAAGGGGGATAAAAAATTATTTGATTCTACTTTTTGTTTTTATTTACCACAACAGCATGAACGAATTTTACAAATAAAGGATGTGGATTTGCAACCGTACTTTTATATTCTGGATGATATTGTACCCCAATAAAAAATGGATGACTTTTTAATTCAATAATTTCAACAAGGTTTGTATCTGGGTTAGTTCCCGATAATATAAGTCCTGCATTTTGAAAATCATTTGCATACAAAGAGTTAAATTCATATCTGTGTCTGTGGCGTTCTGAAATGGTTGTTGTTCCATATATTTTGTGAGCTAGTGTATTTTCTTTAATACTACAATTCCAAGCTCCAAGTCGCATGGTGCCTCCCATATTTTTAACGTGTTTTTGTTCTTCCATTAAATTAATTACAGGATACATTGTTTTAGTATTCATTTCAGTGGAGTTTGCGTCTTTAAAACCCAGTACGTTTCGGGCAAACTCAATTACTGCCATTTGCATTCCTAAACAAATTCCTAAAAAAGGAATATTGTGTTCACGAGCAAAACGTATGGTTTCAATTTTTCCTTCTATGCCTCTATATCCAAAACCTGGAGCCACTAATATACCATCAAGGTTTTTGAGTTGGTTTTCTACAGATTTTGAATCTAAAAATTCAGAATGAACTGATATTATATTAACTTTAGTTTCGTTTGTGGCTCCTGCATGAATAAAAGCTTCTAAAATTGATTTATAAGAATCTTGAAGTTCTACATACTTACCTACTAATCCGATATTTACTTCGTGTTTAGGATTTTTATGTTTTTGAAGAAAAAGATTCCATTGTTTTAAATCGGGAGCATTTTTTTCTGGTAGTCCCAGTTTTTTTAAAGTTACTTTATCTAGTCCTTCTTCAAGCATTAAATTAGGAACATCATATATGGTTGAAGCATCGATGGACTGTATTACGGCTTCTTTTTTTACATTGCAAAAAAGAGCTAGTTTTTGTCTTAAATCGTCTGATAATTCATGTTCTGTTCGGCACACTAAAATATCTGCTTTAATGCCACTTTCCATAAGTGTTTTTACAGAATGTTGGGTTGGCTTTGTTTTTAGTTCGCCCGCTGCTGCTAAATAAGGTACTAAGGTTAAATGAATACAAATGGCATTTTGATCGCCTAATTCCCAAAGTAATTGACGCACCGATTCAATATAAGGCAGCGATTCAATGTCGCCAACAGTACCGCCAATTTCTGTTATTACTATATCAAAGTTTCCCGTATTACCAAGCAATTGTATGCGTTGTTTGATTTCGTTTGTGATGTGAGGTACTACCTGAACCGTTTTTCCAAGAAACTCGCCCCTGCGTTCTTTTTCAATTACAGAAAGATATATGCTGCCTGTTGTAACATTATTAGCCTGTGAAGTGGGTACGTTTAAAAAACGTTCATAATGTCCTAAGTCTAAGTCGGTTTCTGCTCCATCATCTGTTACATAGCATTCACCATGTTCGTAAGGGTTTAGTGTTCCTGGATCAACATTTATATAAGGGTCAAACTTTTGAATTGTAGCTCTATAACCTCTTGCTTGCAATAATTTAGCTAATGAGGCGGCAATAATTCCTTTCCCAAGAGAAGAAGTTACGCCTCCCGTAACAAAAATATATTTAGTTTGATTCATTGTTGTAGTTTGTAGAATTGCTTTAAAACGTGGCAAAAATACAATTAATTATTGATAATTTATAATTGAAAACGGCTTTAGTTAATGTGATTTAATGAATAGTTATTTAAAATTTTTACGAATATTTATTACTAAATCTTCTAATCCGTTAAGCTTAAGTTCATATACTAACTTTAGATTTTCGCCTAGTTGACCTTCAGGAAAACCTTTGTTTTTATACCATACAATATAATATTCAGGTAAATCAATTAAGTAACTTCCTTTATATTTACCATAAGGCATTTTAGTATGGGCAAGTTTTATAAGAAGCTCTGGATTTGTCATTTTTTTTGAAAAATACTAAGGTCATTAATCAAAATTTGTATATCATTATTTTGATTATCTTATCTGCGTACGGACTGCCTTATTTATATCTATTTCCAGTTAAATTCAATTTCTTTTTTAATATCGGGATGTAAGCTATAAAAAACCGGACATGTCATTGCAGTTCGTTCTAAAACGGTTTTAATTTTTTCGCTTGGATTGATGGTAAAATGAAAGCTAACATGAATTTCTGTAATTCTTCGAGGTTCAGTTCCCATAATCTTAGTTACATGAGCAGTAGAACCCGAAAAGTCAATTTCTAAATCCTTAGCCTTAATTCCCATGACCGTAAACATGCAACTGGCTAATCCGTTTGCAACTGTGTCAGTGGGAGAAAATGCTTCGCCCTTGCCATTGTTGTCTAGGGGTGCATCAGAAATTATGGTAGAATTTGATAAGTTGTGAACAGATGATGTTCTTAAATTTCCTAAATAGGTTACGGTTGATGTAGGCATATTATTTTATTTCTTCTATGGTTAAATCATTCATGTATTGTAACAAGTAAACTCCTTTATTATAGTTACCTTGATTTATTTTTTTATAATCAAACTTGCTCAACAATTGCTCAGAAGCTTGGTTTTGTATTGAATTTATAAATCCTTCCTCTTGATACATTCTAATTATAGTATCAAAAGTTACATCAAAACCTCTTGTAGCAAACTCATTTGGGTTTACATTATTATCTTTTTTAAATTTATCTCTAAAAGATTCATAGTATCCTGATTTATTTGTTTTTGTTACAGAAGGAAACATCAATTTTAAATCGGTGTAGCGTTTTAATGAGATTTCTTCAAAATCTAAGGCACTATTAAGTTCAAAAACAACTAATTGAATGTCATATTTAGATTTTAGAGAAAGTAAAACATTAGTTGTGTTTAAAATTAAACTTACCTTTTCTGTGTCTAAAATCACATAATTTTTTTTATTAGGTTTGAGAAGTGAAATTATACTTTCTGTTGTAATACCGCCTTTATTTGAAAGTGAAACTAGTTTTAAATCTGGATATTGTGCAAGCGAAAGCTCTTTATTAGATTGTTTATTTTGACTAAATATACCAATTACATTGCCATTATTTTTTTTGAAATGATCAAATAAAACTTCGTGCATTAACTCGTCTGTGGGTCTTGCATAGTAAACATTAGAATATGCTTTACCATTTGTTGAAGATAAAGGAGAAATAACAGGTATGTTATACTTTTGTAGTTCTTGGGCGGTTTGTTCTACTTGTGAATTTGTAAAAGGGCCTATAACAGCATCTACATCAGAAAAATCATTTTTTTGTAAAATATCTTTGAGATTGTTAGAATTTTTTCTAGATTCAAAATCAATAATTTTTATTTTTAAATTAGGAAATCCAATTTTTCGTGCGGAGTCAATGGCTATTAAAGATCCTGCATAATAATCTAATGCAATGTTTGTTAATTTTCCTTCTTTTGATTTTAAAAAATCAGATGTAGATTTTAAAGAATCGTTTTCAATCATGGGGATATTAAACGGAAGCAGTAAAACTAATTTTTTTTCTAAATCACTTCGTTTTGATACTAATGAACTTTTGGTTGCATTAAGTTCTCTAGGTATTGATTTTTGATCAGGCACAAGTATGGTTAAACCTTCTTTAAATCCCTCTTTAAGAATAGGGTTTAGCTCAAGAATTTGAAGCTGTGAAACATTAAATTTTTTTGAAACACCATACAAGGTATCATCTGGTAAAAGGGTGTATTGAGCAGCTAATGGGCTTGTGATTTCTTTATTTGAGGAATTGTTATTTTTTATTACAATTGACTTACCTGCTGGGAAAGAATTTATTACATCAGGATTTAATAATTCTAATTTTTCTACTGTAATGCCTAGTTTTTTTGCAACGCTATATTTAGTGTCTTCTGGCTGAATAATGTATGTGTTTGTATCTAAACTGGGCGAATGTTGTACTTTATTTGGAGCAGGATTATTATTTTTTGGTTTTTTAATAAAAATAACTTGTCCTGTTTGCAAACCATTTTCTAAAACTAATGGATTCCAACTATCAATGTCGCTGATGGTAATGTTAAATTTTTTTGCAATTCCAAATTTTGTGTCCTTAGGTTGCACTTCATAAGACGTTGTATCGACAGAGTTGGTTTTAGAATTTGTGCTTTCTATTCTTTTAGAAGAATTTGTATCGATTAATATTATTTGGTCAACATTTATACCCTGCTTTGCATCTGGATTTAATTCATAAATATCAAAAGGTGTAACCTGATATTTTTTTGCTATTTGAGTAATATTTTCTCCCGTTTTTACTTTGTGTTTAACAAGATTTTTACTGGGTTGAGCCCAAACAGAAAAAGA
>DAINSR010000167.1:0-5531 GCA_036741255.1 Flavobacterium sp. | reverse complement strand
GCAAATGGTTGTTGATTTCGCCTATTCATTTAGAAGACGGCAGAAAATTAGAGGACAAATTAAAAGTGCTTTTACAACAAGGATTTGCACGAATCCTTGTAAATAATGAAACTATGCGACTAGATGAAGTTGAAAAAATAAATTTCACAAAAAAAGAAGTCTTTTTAATAATTGATAGAATAGTTGTTGAAAAAAATGATGAAGAATTTAAAAATAGAATGGCAGATGCTATTCAAACGGCCTATTTTGAGGGTAGAGGGACTTGTATTCTGCAGGAATTAGCAACAAACAATCGAGTTGAGTTTAGCTCCAATTTTGAGCTTGATGGAATTACATTTTTAGAACCAAGCATTCATTTGTTTAGTTTTAATAATCCCTTTGGGGCTTGTTCAGTGTGTGAAGGATATGGAAACGTAATAGGAATTGACAATGATTTAGTAGTGCCTAACACGGCCTTGTCTGTTTATGAAAATGCTATTTTTCCATGGCGGGGCGAAAGTATGAGTTGGTTTCGCGATCAGCTTGTAAATAATTCGCACAAATTTGATTTTCCTATACACAAGCCTTATTTTGAACTTTCTGAAGAGCATAAAAACCTCATTTGGGAAGGAAATAAATATTTCATTGGACTAAATGATTTTTTTAAAGAACTGGAAGAAAAAAACTATAAAATTCAAAACCGTGTTTTACTATCAAGATATAGAGGAAAAACTAAATGCCATTCTTGTAAAGGAAAACGACTTAGGGCTGAGGCTAATTATGTTAAAATTGCAGAAGCTACCATTTCAGATTTAGTTGATTTACCAATTGTTAAGTTAAAAGATTTTTTTAATAAACTAACTCTTAACGATTATGATGCAATTTTAGCTAAACGTTTACTAATTGAAATAAACAACCGATTAGATTTTTTAATGAAAGTTGGGCTTAGTTATTTAACTTTAAACAGAAATTCGGCAACTCTTTCTGGCGGAGAATCTCAGCGTATTAATTTAGCAACATCACTTGGCAGTAGTTTAGTAGGGTCTATGTATATATTAGATGAACCCAGTATTGGACTACATCCAAAAGATACCGAACAATTAATAGACGTATTAAAAAATCTACGCAATTTAGGCAATACGGTTATTGTAGTAGAGCATGACGAAGATATTATGAAAGCTGCCGATATGATAATTGATATAGGTCCAGAGGCGGGCATAAATGGTGGTCATTTAGTAGCACAAGGAACATATAATGAAATTTTAAAAGCACAATCATTAACAGCCAAATATTTGAATGGATTAGAAAAAATAGACGTGCCTTTAAAAAGGAGAAAATTTAAGAATTTTGTAGAAGTTATCGGAGCTAGAGAAAACAATCTCAAAAATCAAAACGTTACATTTCCATTAGAATGTTTAACTGTAATTACAGGAGTATCGGGTAGTGGAAAAAGCACATTAGTAAAAAAAATCTTATTCCCTGCAATGAAAAAAAAGTTAGAGGGAGTAAGTGAAAAAGCAGGTCAGTTTACAGAACTTACAGGCAGTTATTCTATAATTAAGCACATAGAATATGTAGATCAAAACCCCATCGGTAGAAGTTCTCGTTCAAACCCTGTAACATATATAAAGGCTTATGATGATATAAGAGAATTATATGCCAATCAATCGCTTTCTAAATTAAGAAATTATCAGGCAAAACATTTTTCATTTAATGTAGATGCAGGAAGATGTGAAACCTGTAGTGGTGATGGTACTGTAACCATTGAAATGCAGTTTATGGCAGATGTTCATTTAGACTGTGAAACATGTGGTGGCAAACGATTTAAAAAAGAAATTTTAGAGGTTAAATTTGAAAATCAAAATATTGATGACCTTTTAAAAATGACAATTGATGAGGCACTAACTTTTTTTAAAAATCACAACCAGCAAAAAATTGTTCAAAAATTACAACCCCTGCAAGATGTAGGACTTGGATATGTTCAACTGGGGCAGTCATCCTCTACCCTATCTGGTGGCGAAGCTCAGCGTATTAAATTAGCTTCATTCTTAGTTAAAGGAACTTTAAAAGACAAAGCGCTTTTTGTTTTTGATGAACCCACAACAGGTTTACATTTTCATGATATAAAAAAATTACTAAACTCATTTGAAGCACTCATTGAAAAAGGACATTCTATCATAGTAATTGAACATAATTTAGACCTAATAAAATGTGCAGATTATATTATTGATATGGGCCCTGAAGGAGGAGAATATGGAGGTTATCTATTAGCTTTTGGAACCCCTGAAGAAATAGTTAAAAACAAAAAATCTTTAACAGGTAAGTACTTAAAAGAAAAACTATGATGTTAATATTAGAATATAGCCTGATAAGCTGGAAGTATGGTTACAAATATTTTAATAAAATAATAACAAAAGATGAAGCGATTTAAACTTTTGAAAAACTTTTTAGTTGTATGGTTTCTAATTTAATTCAGGTTGGCTTAACTAAAGGACACTTCTAAAATTAATTTGTGAAAATCTAGCTTGTCAAAGTTTGTTTGGTAGAATAAAAGCTTATCAAAAAATGTTTTCCCTTTTTTTCAATCCCATTGGCAACTATATAAAAAATTATGTTTGTAGATTTGTGAAATTAAATCTTATGTATGACTACACATCAACTTATTTGTCAAATTAAAGAAAAGAAGTCTTTTTTGTGTATTGGGCTTGATACTGACTTATCAAAAATACCTCAACACCTAAAAAATTTACCAGATCCTATTTTTGAATTTAACAAAGCCATCATTGATGCTACAAATCAATATTGTGTAGCCTACAAGCCAAATACTGCTTTTTATGAAGCTTATGGCATAAATGGTTGGCAATCACTTAAAAAAACAATACAATATATAAATGAAAATTATCCAAATATTTTTACAATTGCCGATGCAAAAAGAGGAGATATTGGAAATACTTCTATGATGTATGCAAAAGCTTTTTTTGAAGATTTGAATTTTGATTCGGTAACCGTGGCACCTTATATGGGAAAAGATTCTGTGGAGCCTTTTTTAGAATTTAAAAATAAGCACACGATAATGTTAGCATTAACTTCAAATGAAGGGGCTTTTGATTTTCAAACATTATCTGTTACAAAGGATAATAATACCATATCATTATATAAACAAGTTATTCAAACTTCAAAAAGTTGGAAAAATTCCGAAAATTTAATGTATGTTGTAGGAGCAACAAAAGCAGTATATTTTTCTGAAATAAGAAAAATTGTTCCTAATAATTTTTTACTTGTACCAGGGGTTGGGGCACAAGGTGGTAGTCTTGAAGAAGTTTGTAAGCATGGTTTAAATAAGGATATTGGTCTTTTGATAAATACATCACGAGCAGTAATTTATGCATCAAGTTCAATAGATTTTGCAGAAAAAGCAAAAGAAGAAGCATACAAGATTAAACAAGAAATGGAAAAAATCTTAAAAATCAGGTTTAATAACTGATTTTTTATGGCATAGTACTGAAAAAAAGATGGAATATAGAAATTAAAAATGCGGTTTAATAGTCAAAAATAAGTTATACTTAAATTAAGTTTAACTCAAAATATCTCAATAATTTTAAATCACATTTACCTCTGTATCTATTAAAATTCCAAATTTTTTGTAAATAGTTTGTTGAATTTCTTTAGACAGGGACAATAGTTCAGCACCAGTTGCATTTCCATAATTTACTAAAACGAGTGCCTGATTTTTATGAATCCCAGCATCGCCAAAACGTTTTCCTTTAAAACCAGCCTGTTCTATTAACCACCCTGCTGGTACTTTTACTTCAGTATTTGACACATTATAATGCGGAATATCAGGATGAAGTTGCTTAATTTTTTCATAAATTGCTTTTGAAATAATTGGATTTTTAAAAAAACTGCCACTATTTCCTAGCTCTTTAGGGTCTGGAAGCTTACTTTTTCTAATAGATATAACGGCATTGCTCACATCTTTAATAGATGGACTTGAGATGCTATTTTTTTTCAATTCTTGATCAATGGCACCGTACGAAGTGTTGATATTATGATTTCGTTTTGTGAGTTTAAAAGTAACATCTGTTATGATGTATTTATTTTTTAAATCATTTTTAAAAACACTTTCCCTGTATGCAAATTTGCACATGGCATTATCAAATGTTTTTAAATTTTGTGTGTCAATTTCCATTGCAGTGCAGCTAAAAAACGTATCTTTTATTTCAATTCCATAAGCCCCAATATTCTGAATGGGCGTAGTCCCCACATTACCCGGAATTAGAGATAAATTTTCTAAACCACCAAAATCGTTAGACAAACACCATAGTACAAACTCGTGCCAGTTCTCCCCTGCTTGTGATTTTATCCAAACATAATCATCGTTTTGATTAGTAATTTCAATACCTTTTAAATTAATGTGAACGACCAGCTTGTCAATATTTTGAGTTAGTAGCATATTACTACCTCCACCAAGAATAAATACATCTGAATTTGATTTTAAAACAGATGCTAGGTCATGAAGTGATGAAACACTAACAAACTCTTTTGCCGTTGCAAAAATTCCAAAAGTGTTGTACTCTTTTAATTGAAAATTAGTTTGTATATGCATAAATTTTAAGTTGGCTTTAGAATACCGTTTAACAACGATAAATTTACATTTTAAAAATCTTATAGGTTTGATGAGTGGTTTTAATAATGCTTTCTGTTCGATCTTCATGCGTATCTGATACAAATATCTGACCAAAAACATCATCATTTACCATGGAAATAATTTTTTGAACTCGGCCTTCATCAAGTTTATCAAAAATATCATCAAACAACAACAATGGTTTTTCGCCACATTTTTCTTTGATAAATTCAAATTGTGCTAATTTTAAGGCAATTAAAAATGATTTTTGTTGTCCTTGTGAGCCAAATTTCTTGATAGGAAAACCATTGATTTCAAATAGCAAGTCATCTCTATGAATCCCTACTGATGTATATTGATGCAATTTATCTTTGTGTAAGTTACTTTCCAGTAACAGTTCTAATGGTGTTTCAAACAATTGACTGTCATATTTAATATCCACCTGTTCTGCGCCATTTGAAATATTGTGATGATGCTTTTGAAAAATGGGAATAAAACTATCTAAAAACTGTCTTCTCTTATTAAAAATAGGAACACTAAGGGTTGCAAGAGCCTCATTGTAAATGGCTAAATTATCAGTATCAAAAACTCGGTTAGCGGCAAAATATTTTAGAAGAGCATTGCGTTGTGCTAAATTTTTTTGGTATAAAATCAATTCATTCAAGTAGGAATTATCAAGTGTAGAAATAACACTATCAATAAATCTTCTTCTGGTTTCACTGCCTTCAATAATTAAATCAGTATCTGAGGGTGAAATAATTACTAACGGTATAAAACCAATGTGATCAGATAATTTTTCATAAATTTTACCATTTCGCTTAATCGTTTTTTTTTGACCTCTTTTTAAACTACAAACTATTTTATATTCTTGATTTATTTTATTAAAAACACCATCAATTACAAAAAAATAAATCAAGAATATAAAATA
>DAINSR010000166.1:0-5545 GCA_036741255.1 Flavobacterium sp. | reverse complement strand
ACATTACTGATAAGACTAGCTGCAATACCAATAAAAACAGCGTGAGGAATACTCACAAATCCAGCAGCTGGAGTTATAGCTACAAGTCCTACAACTGCACCAATACAAGCACCCATTGCTGATAATTTGTGTCCGAATATTTTATCAAGGAAAACCCAAGCCATTGCAGCAGCAGCAGCAGCAACTGTTGTTGTACCTAATGCTTGAACAGCAAGTCCATTTGCCCCTAGTGCCGATCCTGCGTTAAATCCAAACCAACCAAACCATAATAATGCGGTTCCTAACAATACATAAGTAATACGAGCGGGTTTAACTTCTTGAACCTTTCTTTTTCCTAAAAAGATAGCACCCGCAAGAGCAGCCCATCCAGCACTCATGTGTACAACTGTACCACCCGCAAAGTCTAATACTCCCATTTTAAAGAAAATTCCGTCAGGATGCCAAGTCATGTGTGCTAAAGGTGCATAAATAACTAAGATGAAAAGTACCATAAATAAAAGGTATGCCCAAAAACGAATACGCTCTGCAAATGCTCCTGTTATTAATGCAGGAGTAATGATTGCAAATTTTGCTTGAAACAAAGCAAATAGCATTAAAGGAATTGTGGGTGCTAAACTCCATGCAGTACTCGTTCCTACACCTTGAAATAATATATTAGATGAAGGGTCGCCAATAAATCCTCCTATTGAAGGACCAAAACATAAACCAAAACCAATTACTACCCACAAAACAGTTACAATTACCATGGCCATAAAACTTTGCATCATAGTACTAATAACATTTTTCTTGCCAACCATACCGCCATAAAAGAATCCTAAACCAGGAGTCATTAATAATACTAAAGCAGTTGCTACAATCATCCAAGCAGTATCGCCCGTGTCAAATTTAACAGCCTCACTCGGTACAGGATTATCACTTATAATTAAGTTAGAAAAAAATGCAATTACACTAATTGCAATCAAAATAATGCTTAAAATAATTTTTCTCATGTTGTTAAATTTTAAATTATTCGCCAAATGTATAAAATTTTTAACATACACCCTTAAAAAAATATACACTTATGTTTAATTATTATTTAATTATTAATTTATACCCTATAAAATTAAGGGTTGTTTAAAATATTTTTTAAAAATTATAAAAATAACAAGCTATAAGATTGGTTTTAATCTTAAAAAATTAAATATCATTATCTTTTTTGTTGCTTTTGTATGAATAAATCAGTTTAATTTATTAAATCTTGTAATTTTTCCATTACTCTTTATAATTTATTGGGTAAGTAATAACTTGTCCTGTAAAAAACATACTTTATATATGTGTATATATTGTAATTATACAATTACATAGAAACTTGATATTTGACCTCAGTAGGTAATCGGATTTTGAAATACATTAAAAACATTCATAAAAACTACTAAATAGCCTTTCATTTCTTTTAGATTTAATTCAATTTAATTACTTTTGTTACTTTATTTTATAAATAATTCTTTACACAAAAAATAATTCTATTTAATATGAACCTACACGAATATCAAGGAAAAGAAATTTTAGCAAACTATGGCGTTCGCATTCAGCGAGGACTTGTTGCCAATAATGCTCAAGAGGCTGTTGAAAAAGCAAAACAATTAACCGTTGATACTGGCACAAGTTGGTATGTTATTAAAGCTCAAATTCATGCAGGTGGACGAGGCAAAGGAGGTGGCGTTAAATTAGCTAAAAATTTAGATCAAGTAGCTGACATCGCAAATCAAATAATAGGAATGGATTTAGTAACGCCTCAAACACCTCCACAAGGAAAAAGAGTTCACAAAGTTTTAATTGCAGAAGATGTTTATTATCCTGGCGAAAGCGAGACTTCTGAATTTTATATGTCAGTATTATTAAATAGAGCTTCAGGAAAAAACATGATTATGTATTCTACAGAAGGGGGCATGGATATTGAAGAAGTTGCAGAACATACGCCTCACCTTATTTTTACAGAAGAAATTGATCCAACACAGGGTTTACAAGCATTTCAAACCAGACGAATTGCTTTTAACCTTGGTTTGAGTGGCAATGCTTTTAAAGAAATGACAAAATTTGTAACGTCATTATATAATGCATACATTGGTTCTGATGCCTCTATGTTTGAAATTAATCCTGTGCTAAAAACTTCAGACAACAAAATTATGGCTGTAGATGCAAAAGTAAATATAGATGATAACGCATTATATAGACAAGTTGCAATTGCAGAAATGCGAGATATAGCTGAAGAGAATCCTATTGAGGTGGAGGCAAAAGAAGTAGGCCTCAATTATGTTGATTTAGACGGAACTGTTGGCTGTATGGTTAATGGTGCGGGATTAGCAATGGCAACTATGGACTTGATAAAATATGCAGGTTTTGAACCCGCAAACTTTTTAGACGTTGGTGGTACTGCAGATGCTAAAAGAGTTGAAACAGCATTCAGAATTATTTTAAAAGACTCAAACGTAAAGGCAATATTAATTAATATTTTTGGCGGAATTGTTAGATGCGATAGAGTTGCTCAAGGTGTTGTTGATGCCTACAAAAACATGGGAGATGCTATTAAAGTGCCTATTATTGTTCGTTTACAAGGAACGAATGCCGAAATTGCAAAAGAATTAATTGATAATTCAGGGATGCCAATTTTATCAGCTGTTCAATTTCAAGAAGCAGCAGACCAAGTAAAAGCGGCACTATCATAATTTTTTATATTATTCAAGGGTATTTCTAAAAGCTTGTTTTGTAATGAAAAAAGAATTTTAAAAAAATAACATGGCATTTTTTTTAATTCAATGAAAGTATAGCTGTCGCTAAAACAAGAATGGTCTTCAAAAAATAACGCAGTAGTTTTTTAATAGACTATTTCATAGTAAAAAAGAGTTTTCAGAGGTATCTTTAAGTTTAACCCTCAATAACAGTTTATTGAGGGTTATTTTTTATCAAAAAGACTGTTTTTTAGTCAGGTTGTTTTTTATGGCATAAATCTTGAAAAATAATAGTGTAAAGAAATATTTTTATTTAAAAACAGCTGATTTTAAGTTTCTTATCTTTTTTAACAGTGTAGATAACCTACACTTTTTTATGTATAATGACAAAATGACTTATCAAAACCATGCCTAAGCACAAAATACTTTCAATTGACAACTTGTCATTTAGTGAACTTCAATCTGATGCCGAATTAATTCCGTTAATGACCACAGAGGACGAAGAAGAAATGAATAACGAATCATTACCTATTGATTTACCCATACTCCCTTTAAGAAATACAGTGTTATTTCCGGGTGTAGTAATTCCAATCACTGCGGGTAGAGATAAATCTATAAAGTTAATTAACGATGCTAATGCTAACGGAAAAATTATAGGAGTGGTAGCACAAATTAATGAAGATATTGAAGAACCAACCTCTAATGATATTCATAAAATAGGAACTGTTGCTCAAATCATTAGAATCCTAAAGATGCCTGATGGAAACACTACGGTAATTTTGCAAGGAAAAAAACGCTTTGAAATTGATGCCATCACACAAAATGAACCTTATTTAAAAGCAACTATTAAGGAAGTTGTAGAAAAAAGACCTAAAAAAGACGATAAAGAGTTCAAAACCATCATCGATTCGATTAAAGAAATGGCCATTGAAATTATCAATGAAAGTCCAAATATTCCTTCTGAAGCAACATTTGCCATTAAAAATATAGATAGCAGTCCGTTTCTAATAAATTTTGTTTCCTCTAATTTGAACTTAAATGTTCGTGAAAAACAGGATTTACTTCAAATAGGAAACTTAAAAGATAGAGCGCTGGCAACCTTGCGATTTATGAATTTGGAACTGCAAAAGCTTGAATTAAAAAATGATATTCAATCAAAGGTTAGAACTGATTTAGACCAGCAACAACGAGAGTATTTCCTGCATCAACAAATGAAAACCATTCAAGAAGAACTTGGAGGTGCATCAATTGAACAAGAAATTGATGAAATGCGAACCAAAGCCAAAACAAAAAACTGGAATGAAGATGTTAAAATTCACTTTGAAAAAGAACTTTCAAAACTTCAACGCACAAACCCTAATGCTCCCGATTTTGGCATACAACGCAATTACTTAGAATTATATTTAGAATTGCCATGGAATCATGTATCTAAAGATAATTTTGATTTAAAACGAGCTCAAAAAATTATAGACAAAGATCACTTTGGTTTAGAAGATGTAAAAAAACGTATCATTGAACATTTAGCCGTTTTGAAACTACGAAATGATATGAAATCTCCTATACTTTGTTTTTATGGTCCGCCGGGTGTGGGAAAAACTTCTATTGGAAAATCTATAGCAGAAGCTCTTGGTAGAGAGTATGTACGTGTTTCATTGGGTGGTTTAAGAGACGAAGCAGAAATTAGAGGACACAGAAAAACCTATATAGGTGCTATGCCCGGAAGAATAATTCAATCTATCAAAAAAGCAAAAACATCAAATCCTGTTTTTGTTTTAGACGAAATTGACAAACTCAGTTACAGTCATAATGGAGATCCTTCATCTGCCCTGTTAGAAGTGCTTGATCCAGAACAAAATAACGAATTTTATGATAACTTTTTAGAAATTGGCTACGATTTATCAAAGGTTATGTTTATAGCCACATCTAACAGCTTGTCAACCATACAACCCGCTCTAAAAGACAGAATGGAAATAATCAACATGTCGGGCTATACGATTGAAGAAAAAATTGAAATTGCCCATAAACACTTGCTCCCTAAGCAATTAAAAGAACATGGGCTTACTCAAAAGCACCTAACTATTGGAAAACGAGAATTAGAAAAAATAATAGTAGGATATACAAGAGAGTCGGGGGTTAGAGGATTAGAAAAGAAAATTGCAGAAATGGTTAGAAATGCAGCCAAATCAATTGCAATGAATGAAGAATACAATGTAAAAGTGACCACAGATGATATTTTAAAAGTATTAAAATCGCCTCGTTTAGAACGTGATAAGTATGAAAATAACGACACAGCTGGAGTCGTAACAGGCTTGGCATGGACATCTGTGGGTGGTGATATATTGTTTATTGAATCTATACTTTCAAAAGGAAAAGGTACTATGTCCATGACGGGTAATCTTGGTGCCGTAATGAAAGAATCAGTAACTATTGCCTTAGAATATATAAAAGCAAATGCCTCAATATTAGGTATCAAAGAAAGTGTGCTGTCAAGTCATAACATTCATATTCATGTACCAGAAGGTGCCACTCCAAAAGATGGACCAAGTGCAGGAATTGCCATGCTCACTTCCATTGTTTCTTCATATACTCAAAAAAGAGTGAAAAAAAACTTAGCCATGACAGGCGAAATAACCCTAAGAGGTAGAGTTTTACCTGTGGGTGGTATAAAAGAAAAAATACTTGCAGCAAAGAGAGCTAATATAAAAGAAATTATACTTTGCATAGAAAATAAAAGCGATATTGAAGAAATAAATCCCGATTATTTAAAGGGACTCACCTTTCATTATGTAGAAAAAATGAGCGAGGTAATTGCCATTGCTATTTTAGATCAGAAAGTT
>DAINSR010000165.1:0-5547 GCA_036741255.1 Flavobacterium sp. | reverse complement strand
CTTTTAAATTCTGGTAATTCATCTCAAAACAAAACACCATTATGAGCTAAAGAAATTTCACCAGGTTGCGGATAGCTTCCTCCGCCTACTAACGAAACGGAGCTGGCTGTGTGATGTGGGCTTCTAAAGGGGCGTTGTGCCATTAATCCAACCTCTTTTGTTTTTCCTGCTACTGAGTGAATTTTAGTGGTTTCTAATGCTTCTTTCATGGTCATGGGAGGCAAAATACTCGGTAAACGTTTGGCTAGCATAGTTTTACCAGATCCTGGAGGGCCTATTAATATAATGTTGTGTCCACCAGCAGCTGCAATTTCCATGCATCGCTTTATTGATTCTTGCCCTTTTACATCACTAAAATCATGCTCTGGAAATTCTAATGTTTTTGAAAATTCTTCTTTTGTATCAATAACTGTGGGTTGTAAATCGCCTCTACCCTCAAAAAAATCGATAATTTGCAAGACATTTTCAATACCATACACATCTAATCCCTCAACAATTGCTGCTTCTTTTACATTTTGAATGGGTAAAAACAATCCTTTAAAACCTTCTTCTTTAGCTTTTATAGCAATAGACAAAGCTCCTTTTATTGGTTGCAAACTTCCGTCTAATGATAATTCGCCCATTATAACATAATCAGATAAAGCGGGGGCTTTAATTTGATATGATGCAACAAGAATGCCAACTGCTAATGTTAAATCATACGCAGAGCCTTCTTTACGCAAATCAGCTGGAGCTAAATTTATCGTAATTTTTTTTCCTGGAAATTCGTAGTTATTATTTTTTAGAGCAGCTGCAATGCGATAACTGCTTTCTTTTATGGCAGAGTCTGGAAGTCCCACAAGATGGTAGCCTATTCCTTTGTCAATGTTTACCTCTACGATGATGGTTGTGGCTTCTACGCCAAAAACGGCACTACCGAATACTTTTACTAACATGGCTTATACTTTTTATTTGTGCTTATACTGATGCAAATATAGAAAAGAATATTTATTTTCAAATTATTTCACAAAAAAATAGTTGTAGAAAATAATTTGATTCAAAAATCACAATTTATTCATGTTTGATACTAAATTTTCAACAAATTTACTAATTGGGCCTTTAATCATCATTGCCATCATTGGGTTGAACTCACCCTCAAAATGAAGTTGGATTTCTGTTTGATTTGTTGCCACTTCATTCAAATTTGCAGTAAGTGTAAATGGTAATTTGCTTGAAGCAGCACCCAATACAAATTTAGAATAAGGTGTAGATTCTTTTTTTACTAGTTTAATTTCAGGCATACCTTTTAAGCCAAATTCAAAACAATTTTCATCAATAACCTCAAATTTTGCAATATTTTCAGGCATCAGTTTTTCAAAGTTTTTTATATTTAATAATTGCTCAAAAATATATTGAGACGATTTTTCAACTACCACCTTTGGACTTTCTATATTCATCTGTTTTTATTTATTCTTAATAACTTTAAATCATTTTACTTGTTTCCAAGTAGAAGGAGTTTTAGACCATTCAATTAATGACTCTAATTCTTTTTCATTAATATATTTTTTTTCAATGGCTTTAGATAGAAGTGTTTTATAATCACTAAGGGTATATAAATTTACATTGGCATTCTTAAAATTATCTGAAGAAACATCAAAGCCATAGGTAAAAATTGCTGCCATTCCCTTTATTATTGCACCTTCGGTTTTTAGTGCCTCAACAGCAAGCAAACTACTACCTCCTGTACTTATTAAATCCTCTACAACTACCACATTTTGACCTTTTTGCAAAAATCCTTCAACTTGATTTTGTCGACCATGCTTTTTAGGTTCGGGTCTTACATATACAAACGGCAACCCCAACTCTTCTGCCACTAAAATACCTATTCCTATGGCACCAGTAGCCACACCTGCAATAACATCGGGTTTACCAAATTTATTTTCAATTTCTTTTGCAAAAGTATCTTTAATATAGTTTCGAATGGCAGGAAAAGAAAGTACCAATCTATTATCACAATATATGGGCGATTTCCAGCCAGAGGCCCATGTAAAATAATTTTCAGTATTTAATTTAATTGCGTTTATTTGTAAAAGCAATTCGGCTGTTTTTTCGGCAGTGTTGTTATTAAAAATCATAATACAAATGTATAAAGTTTTTGTGAACGAAAAGCCACTTTTTCTAACAAATAAAATTGAAAAAGAAACCGATTTTCAGCTTTTTTTACTAGAAAGTATTGATATTAAGAAGCTTATAATTAAAATTTTTCAAAATAAAATTAAAAAAGCATTTCTATATCACCCAGATGAATCGCTGCTAATTAAAACCTTAAAATCTAAAATGCCTGTTGTGAAAGCTGGTGGTGGTTTAGTAAAAAATGCCAATGGTGATGTTTTATTTATTTTGAGAAATGGGAAATGGGATTTACCAAAAGGCGGTACAGAAAAAAACGAAACTATTGAAGAAACAGCTCTAAGAGAAGTGCAGGAAGAAACAGGTGTAGATGGTTTGGTTATTGCAAAAAAATTACAAAAGACATACCACGTTTTTAAACGAAATGGTCGTTACAAGCTAAAAATAACAACTTGGTTTGAAATGGAAACTAATTTTCATGGAATACCTAAAGGACAAGAAGATGAAGGCATAGAACAGGTAGCTTGGATAAAACAAAATGAAATTGATTTCATCTTACAAAACTCTTATGAAAATATAAAGCTTCTTTTTCATTCATAATTTTTTTTATGTTTACTTCTTCATTCTTTTGATATAAATTATGAAATCTTATTTTTTTGCTTCAATGCAATTAATATAATGGAGATTGATTATATCTTAAATTTGAGTTAAAACTCTTTTTTACCAAACTCACTATCAATAAACTTAGTTTTCTTTTTAGAACTGTTAAACGTATAGCTTAAATTGAGCATTAAAATATCTACTTCATAAATGTAGTTTGTAGTGGTAAAAAACGAATTAGGTTCTAATGTGGTAATGCGTTGTTCGTTTGATTTTAACAAGCCTAAATCTATGTTGAGCCACTGAAATGTGCATACCAATTGATTATTTAAAAATGATTTTCTGAGGGTTAAATTTGGATTATAAAAACGTGAATCTTCTCCCTGTGCAGTAATACGCTGAGATAGATAATTGAGTGTAAACTGGGCAGAAAAACTGTCAGAAAACAAGTAACTGCTGTTTATATTATAAGTATATTGCCAACTGCTGTTATTGATGACTCTATTATTAAAAGCTCCCTTAATATTTGTTTTATATACCGTGCCTCCAGCATATAAAAATAGTTTTTTTGATGGTTTCCACTCGGTTCCTAAATCAAGCCCTAAATCTCTAGACCTACCTGCATTTGTATAAATTCTATTTAAAATAGTATCGTTATAAACCGTGTTTACTCTGTAAATTGCATTTTTTGTGTTTCTATAAAAAACGGACGCATATAAACTGTTGTTCCCTTTAAATTTTTTATTAAAACCGATATCTACATTATCAATAAACTCGGGAAGTAACTCTGGGTCCCCTTGTTCTAAAGTTTCTGAATGTTCTCGCTCTGGAAAAGGGTTCATTTTAAAGGTTGTTGTTCGTTCTACACGTTTACTATAACCTGCTTTAAAAGTTGCATTTTCTGACGCTTGATATTGAAGCAATGCCGATGGAAATAGCTTTAAAAAGTCATAAACATAAGTTTTATCAACAATTCCTATTTTATCTTTGAGTGTAAATTTTCTATCCATATATTCTGTTCGCAATCCTATAATTGAAGTCCATTTGTTGATGCTGTGGTTATATTGTGAGTATAAAGCATGTATTTGACGGTTCAAATTAACGCTACTTGAAAACTCGGGAATCAATTCAAATTGCTGGCTTGTTTCATTTCTTCGCTGGTACACAAAATTACCTTTATGGATTAAAGAACGGTATTGATATCCAAAATCAATTTGCCCCCATTTTTTCTTTGGCAAAGTATAATCCACTGAAAATCTATTAGCATTTAAGGGGTTGTCGTTGGTATTAAACTCTTTTTGGTAAACAATGGAACTATTAGGGAATCCAACGTTTTCGTTGATAATAGGTCCTCCTAAAAAAGTGTATTCATATAAAAATGAGGTCTTTAAAAGACTTTTATCATTAAATTGTCTTTCATAATCAAGACTAGAAACCACAAAATCGCCCCTTCGTTCCAACACATTATGATTGAAATATTGGAAATTATATAACAAAGTTTCAGGATTGTTTGTGTTATAGGCATTGTTATTAAAATAAACAATATCAGCAATACGGATTTTCTTTTGCTCTCCTGCATAAAATCCAAAGGTAAAACGGTTTAAGGTATCTGGAGTAAACGTAATATTAGCTCTCCCCGAGTAATTGATTTCGTTTGAACTTCGCTCACCATAAGACGGAAATTGTGTAAACTTGTTATTTATTGTGGTGTTTACATCGCCCACACGCTGTCCGTTGATGTCATTTCGCAAATAAGAAGTACTAAATGCAAAATCCCATTTTTTTGAAGAAAAGGAATGTGTAAAATCTAGCCCAAAACGAACTGGCAAATTAGCATTATTATATGGCTCTACACTGGGCAAACCTCCTTTAATATTTAGTTGAGTAAAAGCCAAATCGCCAGTTTTTTCTTTTAAAATAATATTGATGATGCCAGTTTTCCCTTCAGAATCGTATTTGGCAGATGGTGTAGTAATAAGCTCCACTCTTTGAATGGAATTGGCGGGGATTTGACTCACAAATTGAACTGCATTGCCTTGAACCTGTTTTCCATTTATCATATAAACAATTCCAGAGCTTCCTCTATATGAAATTATCCCTTCACTATTGATGCTAATGGCGGGAATATTTTTAAGTACATCATTTGCCGTTCCTCCCACACTTGCTGCAATTTTACTAGTTTCAATAATCTGTTTGTCTATTTTTGATGTAAATGTTTTTTTTTCGGTTTTAACCACAACTTCATTCAGTCTATCTACCGAAACATCTAAGGTTATAGTACCTAGATTATAGTTTTTTGAGTATAGAAAAAGAGGTGATTTTTTTGTAGTGTAGCCAATAAATGACACTTCAATATAATAATACTGTTGAGGTGTGCTATTTTTTATTTCAAAATATCCGTTTGCGTCTGTAATCACCCCAGTGATAATGGTATTATTAACATCAAACAAAGAAACAGAAGCATATTCTATGGGGATTTTATCTGCTGAATCTATAACTTTACCTTTAATTTGGGCATGAAAAATAGACGTAACAAAAAACGTAAATAATGGAAGCAAAAATTTCATTTTATTATAGATTAAGTGCAAAACTTTAGTACACGACAATTTTAAAAAATCAACACAAATTAAGTTCTTAAAAATTTTGATACTGTACAAAAAAAGTGTGTAAAGATTTTTTTTGTACAGTATCCTAAAAACACAATAAAAAAAATCCAATATTCAAAATTTGGACTAATTATTTTTTCAAATAGGTATAACAACTACAAACATTATTCCACCAAGATTTTTTCATTACGTATTATATCCCCTGCTTTTATACTTAATACATAAATTGAAG